>JAIDKP010000352.1 GCA_029051445.1 Muribaculaceae bacterium
ATATAAAACACAACAACAGTGTCGAGACGATAACCCTATAAAAAATCCTTAAATGTCATTACTATGGAAAATGACAAAAAGAAACCGACTTTTGAGCCGGTAAGTGCCGAAGAAGCCAAGAAGATCCGCGCATTCGATAGTGTAGGATTAAACTCTGGAACAGAGTGTGCTTCAGGGGATGAGCCTAAGAAAAAGGCCTGTGAAGGTAAATCTTCTGGAGCCTATTGTTGCTGGGTCTCAGACAAAAGATATGAGGGTCGATGTGTCTGGAATCAGTTTGCTTGGCCATGGGACAAGCACCTCTACTGCTCGGATGTTTATAAATCAGACGATTATGAATCTGACAAAAATACTCAAGGTAAACTGTGAAAAGCTATATCTATAGCCCTTGCTCACATTTGTAGATTTATTGTAAGCGAGAGAATATTATTCTCTCGCTTACTGCTTTTATTATAAGTTTTTAATATATTTGCAAAAATGAATAAGTTACGAGAATATACCATGAAACTGCGTCTTATTATCGGCGTGGCATCTACGTTGATGCTTTTTGCCTGCAATGATAACAAACCGGCGACTAACTCGATAAAATCAGGAATCGCCGAGATAAGTATAACTGTGACAGGTGATGCGTCTGAAAACATTGTTGGCCAGATAATAGCCACTCCATTATTTGAAATGGAGCCACAGGTATATCCTATCGTGCAGAATGGCAACAGTTTCAGTTGCAGCGTACCGACAGTCACGGAAAAGATGAATGCCGCCTTGATGCTATATGTGGAAGAGCCTCCGACTCCGTTGGCGTTTGGCGTTGTCGAACTGTCGCAGTCTAAGCCGTTAAAAATCAATGTGGATATTTTGTCGAAAGACTCTGTTGTTTCCAGCTTATCGAACAGTAACGGAATGAACAGCATCGGGCTTACTGCTGACGCTGAAGCTTACTCCCGCATGATACCTGAAATGGAAATGCGGTTTGCCTATGGGCCGGCTGATGAATTTAAACCATTCAGATCAATCTCATCAAAAGAATATATGTCATGGGAGAATGTAAAAGACATTTACGACTCTTTATATACGGCTCATTATGATTTTGCTATAAATGGCAACAGTTTGCCTGATGTGGCTGCTGAGATGCTTGACAATGAATTCAAAATGTTTTTTGCGGCCAACTATTTCCTGAACTACCACGACCGGGCACGCCGAGAGGCTGAGGTTGAGCGCTTGCCTGAGTACCCTAATGAGTTTTACAGCATTCTTAATGAAATAGACTATACAAACATCCTTGATCATGGCCCGGCTATTTCACCGATCTATTTTCTGCAAAAGATTTTAAGCGATCTGCCGGTATGGATCGAACCTGTGGGTGAAACTCCGTTGAAACAATGGAAAGCCGATACTGAAAAGCGACTGGAGCGCATCATCAAATCGCCGTCGCCGATATTCATTGATCTTCTGTCGGCTGTGTCATATCTCCGGCAGATCAATGATAATGAACTGCTGACCGAAACTCAGATCGCCAACATCAATGCAGGATATGAATCGGATCTTGGCAAAATAATACTTGCACGCAACAGTGAAGTCGCAGAACGGTTGGCACAGTCTGCCAATCTGTACGATTATTCGGATAAGAAATTTGATCTCGATGAGTTTATAGCTGAAAACTATACCGGTCGACCTGTGATCATCGACTTCTGGAACACATGGTGCGGTCCATGTATGGCTGCGCACAAGGAGGTTGACAAAATCAAAGAGACAGGCGAATATGATGAAGTGGTATTTCTATATTTGTCCAACACCTCGTCGGGCGAAAAGGAATGGAAGAAACATGCACCGCTTATAGGTGGCGAACAAGTGCGTCTTAGCGATGAGGATTGGGACAAACTTTGTAAGTTATTTGGCATAGACGGCATCCCATATTATATTGTGATGGACAAAAAACATAAAATTATTGATAGTCGCATAGGTTTTCCCGGTTCCGATGACTATTGCAAGTGGCTTAATTCAATAAAATAGTTTTCACTGGGGTTCGTGTGGTCCCCGGTACTAATAGTTGGAATTGGAGAGTACTCGGGGATATCGGAGTACCCGGAGGCTTGAGAGGAACGTGCGTTGCACGCGGAGAATTAGGAGGACGCACGAACCGTGCGTCCCTACTCTTCTTTTTATATTTATTTTGAAAAAAGAATAAATATCTTTTTGTAAAAATAATCTGTTTATTATATTTACAATATTGAATAAGATCCACCTAAGGCTTGTGCCATGATAAGACGTTTCGCATCATTTATGCTTGCAGTTGCAGCGGTTTTGACCGCTATGGCTTCGGAGCCGTTTATCGGGACACTTCGCAACACAAGGGGCAAACCGGTAAAGGGTGTGAAAGTCTTTCTGCATACCCCTAAAGATGCTGTTAAGTCGAATAAGAATGGGGAATTCAAGTTTGAAGATGTGGATTCCACTGATTTTATACATATCGACTACAAGGGTCGAGAGTACGGCTTTGCTGTGAACGGCCGCCATGATATGATGCTTGTGGTGGGTGAAGACGGCAGAATTTTTGAGAGAGAAAATTATGTCGGTGAGACATTTCACGGACATCTGATCGATTACAAGGGTAAACCTATAAGAGGGGCTGCAGTTTATGCGAGTGATCCGTTTGATTACGTGAAGTCGGACCGTGACGGCAAATTCCTGCTTGACAATGTCATAGAAACCGACACACTGCATATCAAACACGACGGCTACATTCACGATATAGCCATGGATGGCAGCAAAGGCATGTATATAAAGATCTTAAGAAACACAGGACGTAGGGCCGACAGGGATCTTGTGAATACTGGAGCCGGAATGATGGATGCCCGTGATTACAATGGCCCGCGTGCGGTCAGAACGGCCAAAGAGCTTGAGGCAATGGGGACGCAGGACATAGCATTGGCCATGCAGGGTATGAAGGGTGTGACTGTAAGCCGAAATAAAAATCCATTAGGTAGAGAGGCAAAATATGAAGTATATGTCAGGGGCAGTAAACCAATGTGGATTCTTGATGGAGTAAGAATGTCAGAGAAGCCTGACCTGACAGTAATGGAAGTTGAAAAAATCGAGGTTCTTCATGACGGTGGAATGTATGGTATAGGTGGATTCGGTGGTGTAGTCAACATTACGACCAAGGGCTCTAATTTTTAAACATGCTCTAAATAATGCATATCATCGGCGCAGCCGCAAAAGAGGACGCACGAAATCGCACGTCCTCTTTTATTTTCAAGCACTTATGCCGCCACACGAAACATATGTGCTTCTAAAAAGCGCTTTGACACTACACCATGCCAATACACTTATCAGATTAAGGATATTAACTCTGAAAACATCATCTTCAGAACTCGTAGTCGACACAGGCACGCGACTCTTTCACGCCACCGATGAGCGACGCGGCAGCCACATGCGCCGGATGTTTGGCATAGACATCAACATCGGCCATAGTAGGCACAACTGCAGTCAGCACTACATCCCACGTCTCTGCCGGATTCTCATTGATGCCGACCTCCATCGACTTCAGCACATCGATCTGGTCGGGAAGAGCCATCAGTGCGGCCTTGAATGCTTTGGCTGCTTCCATACGCTCCTCGTCCGAACCCTTGAATTTAAATGTTACGATATGTTTTACCATCTTTATTTATATTTAGTTTTACATTATGTATTGAACGCACGCCTCATGCGTCCTCATCTGTCTACATATTTCCGGCCTTGATTATTTCAATCAGTATCGGCTTGAGACCGGCCACGAAACACTCCACTCCGATCACCATCAGCAGAAGTCCCATAAGCCTCATCATCACATTGTTACCGGTCTCGCCAAGCACCCTTACAAGCTTCGTCGAAGCCCTCAGTATCAGATATGTAACGACATAAATCAATGCAATCGAGCCAAACAATACCGCTTTAAGCTGCCACGTCACCGCATCATCCATAAGTATGATACCGTTGGCTATGCCGCCGGGACCGCAAAGCAGCGGTATTGCGAGAGGAGTGATCGAAATATCGTTGGCATATGTCTTTATCTCATCATCCTTCAGTTTTGCGTTGGTATAACGCGCCTGAAGCATGTCAAAACCGATCTTTAGAATTATAAATCCGGCAGCGATACGGAAACCGTTGGTCGAGATCCCAAAAAACTTGAACAGAAACTGGCCAAGCACAGTAAAACCGATCAGAGTCAAAAAAGCGATGATTGTTGCCCGCTTCACTATCGACGAACGTTCCGAATCCGACAGCCCCTTGGTCATGGTCAAAAAGACCGGCATCGTACCGAGCGGGTTGGCCAACGTGAAAAACGATGTGATACAGATAAAAGCAAATGCCAAAACCGATGTCTCCATTTCAAGATGTTACTTTATATATTACAATTTCCCTTTACATTACAACAAGACTCCACATTGCGGCATGCGACATCGCCATAAGAGCCAGAAGCACCCATGACTCGGTTCTGCGTTCAGGCCAGCACAGATAGGCGAATATTCCGGAAGCAGCGACATAGACAGGATAGAGCCAAAGCAACAGTTTCATCTCATATCCGTCGGCTGTCGGCCACTTTGAAAGAATTAACGGATAGGCAGCCACAGGCAGCACACCCACAATAATCAGAATCACATACCATACGGGCACACCACGTCGTTTCATACAAGAACACTTTTGTCAGGCAACGGTATATCATCAACAGCAATATCCCCGCGGCTTTGCAGATTCATCGCAAGCTGATCGACCGAACTTGCACCCACGATGACAGAAGTCACACCCTTCTGAGCCTGCACCCACGAGAGAGCGAGCTCTGCCAGCGACATCCCCCGTGCCGAGGCTGACGCACTGAGCAGCGACAGATAGTTGTCAAGCTCGCTGGTAAGTGTATTCCGTTTAAGCGATCCACCCCGCGACATGCGCGATCCATCCGGCACACCATGCCGGTATCGGTCCGTAAGAAGTCCTTGAGCCAAAGGCGAGAACGAGATAAACCCTATGCCATGCTCCTCGCAATAACCCGTCACCCCACTCTCCTGAGGCTCACGGTCAAGCAGATTGAGACGGCCCTGATAGATAAGAAGAGGCACGTCTCGCTCACGCAGATAAACGTCGGCAAACTTCAGAGCTTCAAGCGGCCAGCGGGATATACCCACATAAAGAGCCTTACCTCCGCGCACAATATCCACCAAAGCCTGAAGCGTCTCCTCAAGAGGTGTCACGGGATCATAGCGGTGACTGTAGAACAGATCCACATAATCCAGATTCATACGGCGCAGACTCTGATCAAGACTTGCCATGAGATATTTCCTCGAACCCCAGTTGCCATAAGGCCCGGGCCACATGTCATATCCGGCCTTGGTCGAGACAAAAATCTCATCGCGATAAGGCATGAGATCATCACGCATCAGACGACCGAAAGTCTCCTCGGCAGAACCATAAGGAGGACCGTAGTTATTGGCCAGATCAAAATGCGTCACGCCATGATCAAAAGCATACCTCACTATCGCGCGGCTACGCTCAAACGGATCATTACCCCCGAAATTATGCCAGAGCCCGAGACTCACGCGAGGCAGAAACACTCCGCTGCGGCCACAGCGGCGGTAAAACATTTCAGCATCGTCATAACGCCCGGAGGCAGCGGTATATCGCTCGATGATATTCATTGGATTGCAGCTATTAGTCCACAATGACCGTCACTTGACGTCCGATCACAAAGATATACTAAAATATCATTTGTGTTACGAATTAATTTTTTATTTTTGCAAATGGAAAGAATAGTGACTTTCCGCAACACGGCATGCTTCTGAGTCACTATATCTTTAAGAGACTTAGTACATTCATGATTGATAAATACAAATAAACATTATACTTACTGTAAAACCATGAACATTTCTCACATCGAGCATGTCGGCATTGCCGTACCGAGCCTCGAAGAAGCAATCCCGTTCTACGAAAACATCCTTGGTTTCAAGTGCTTCGCTATCGAAGAAGTCGCTGATCAGAAAGTCCGCACCGCATTCTTCAAAGTCGGTCAGACCAAAATCGAGCTACTTGAGCCTACTGCAGAGGACAGCGCGATAGCAAAGTTCATTGCCAACAACGGCGGACGAGGAGGCATACAGCACATCGCATTTGCTGTAGAGGATGGAGTGGCAAATGCTCTTGCTGAAGTTGAAAGCAAAGGTGGCCGACTCATCGACAAAGCTCCAAGAAAAGGTGCCGAAGGCCTCAACATTGCCTTCCTTCACCCGAAATCGACCGTCGGAACCCTCGTTGAGCTCTGCGAGGATCCCAACAAGTAAAAAAACAACAATACGCATTTTCAAAACATTACCATACTTATATGAGCAGTCAGCTTGAAAAGGTACAGGAGCTTATCGAGCTCCGCAACCAAGCCCGGCTCGGAGGTGGCCAGAAAGCCATCGACAAGCAGCACGAGCGCGGCAAATACACCGCACGCGAGCGCATCGCACAACTCCTCGACGAAGACTCGTTTGAGGAGATCGATATGTTTGTGCGCCACCGTTCCACCAACTTCGGAATGGACAAAAAATCATTCCTTGGCGATGGTGTTGTAACTGGCTACGGCACAATCGACGGCCGACTCGTCTACGTATTCGCCCAGGACTTTACCGTATTCGGCGGTTCACTCTCCGATACATTGGCGCTCAATATCTGAAAGATCATGTACATGGCCATGAAAATGGGAGCCCCCGTCATCGGACTCAACGACTCTGGAGGCGCACGCATTCAGGAAGGCATCAACGCCCTCGCAGGATACGCCGAGATTTTCCAGCGTAACATCCTCGCTTCGGGTGTGATTCCACAGATCTCGGGCATCCTCGGACCATGCGCCGGAGGTGCTGTCTACTCCCCTGCACTCACCGACTTCACCGTCATGACAAAAGGCATTTCCTACATGTTCCTCACAGGACCTAAAGTAGTTAAGACCGTGACGGGAGAAGACGTGACACAGGATGCACTCGGAGGAGCCGAAGTACACTCTTCAAAGAGCGGCGTGGCACACTTTGCTGCCGAAGACGGAGAAGACGCACTCCGCATCATACGCAAGCTCTTCAGCTACATCCCACAGAACAACCTCGAGGAGCCGCCACTGGCTGTCTGCACCGATCCTATCGACCGTCTCGAAGACTCCCTCAACGAGATCGTACCCGACTCCGCAAACCGCCCCTACGACATGTATGAGGTTATCGGAGCAATCATCGACAACGGCGAATTCCTGGAAATACAGCGCGACTACGCCAAGAACATCATCATCGGATTCGCACGCTTCAACGGACAGGCCGTAGGTATCGTGGCCAACCAGCCCAAATACCTCGCAGGTGTCCTCGACTCCAACGCTTCACGCAAGGCTGCGCGATTCGTACGCTTCTGCGATGCCTTCAACATCCCCATCGTATCGCTCGTCGACGTTCCCGGATTCCTCCCTGGCACTGGACAGGAATACAACGGCGTGATCCTCCACGGAGCAAAACTCCTCTACGCCTACGGAGAAGCCACTGTACCCAAGATCACAGTCACACTCCGCAAGAGCTACGGCGGAAGCCACATCGTGATGAGCTGCAAGCAGCTGCGCGGCGACATGAACTACGCATGGCCTACCGCTGAAATCGCAGTTATGGGAGGCGCAGGAGCTGTCGAGGTACTCTACGCCAAAGAAGCAAAAGACGCCGAGGATCCAAAGGCTGTGCTTGCCGAAAAGGAAAAAGAGTACAACAAACTCTTCTGCAACCCCTACAACGCAGCGAAATACGGCTACATCGACGACGTTATCGAGCCACGCAACACACGTTTCCGCATCATACGCGCCCTTCAGCAGCTCGCTACAAAGAAGGTCACAAATCCTGCCAAGAAACACGGCAACATACCACTGTAATTCATTCATCTCATTTTACACGCAACAAGCCAAGAATCATGAAAAGAAAGCTATTGGTTCTCGCACTTGCCGTTGTTGCAGCAGGAGCCTCGCTCTGCACCGCGCAGGGACGCACAGGTTCACTCTTCATCAACGAGGTGATGGTGCAGAACGACAGCAACTTGGTCGACGATTTCGGGCAGCGTTCGGGATGGATCGAGCTTTACAACGCCAAGTTTGCTCCGCTTGAAATCTCGAGCGTCTACATCACCAACGACCGCAACAATCCCACAAAATACGCTGTACCTCTCGGAGACGTAAATACAAAGATCCCCAAGAGACAGCACGTGGTATTCTTCGCCGATAACATGCCGTCGAGAGGCACATTCCACACTTCTTTCAGGCTCGAGCCCGGAAAAGACAACTGGATAGGACTCTACGACTCCGACAAAATGACACTGATCGATTCAGTGCTCATACCGGCATCACTTCCTGCCGGAGCTTCCTATGCAAGAGTCGCTGATGCCGCCGACACATGGACTATACGCCACGACTCCGGTGCCGAAGGTGACTACATCACACCAAGCTCAAGCAACATCATCCGCGACACAAACCCAAAGATCGAGACATTTGCCCAGCGTGACTCCAACGGTTTTGCCATGACAATCATGGCGATGTGCGTTGTCTTCTCGGCACTTGCCCTGCTCTGCATCTGCTTTATGATCATAAGCGCTATAAACCAGCGCGCCGCACGCAAAACAGAAGAGAAAGTTGTCGCAGAAGAAAACACCGTTGAACAGGCTCCAGAAAGCGGACACGATGCTGCACAGGAAGTCATCGCCGCCATCGCTATGGCACTCCACGACCACTTCGATGCCCACGACCGCGAGTCTGCCGTTCTGACAATCAACAAAGTCAAGCGCGCATACTCACCTTGGAGCTCCAAGATCTACAGCATGCGTCATCTGCCGCAGAAGTAATCGGGAACATCAAGGATTTTCCACACACTATTTCTTTTAAAAGACAAAAAAATGAAAGAATATAAATATAAAATCAACGGAACCGACTACAAAGTAGGTGTGGGCGACATCGACCATGGCATTGTCACGGTAGAAGTCAACGGCACACCCTATCAGGTCGAAATCGAGCACAAGAGCCCGGCACCCGTCAAGGTAACAAACGCTCCCAAAGCATCAAAGGCACCGCGCACTGCCGAGGGTGAAAAGATCATCGCAAAACCCGCTACCGGACCAACCGGAGGCTACGCTATCAAAGCCCCACTGCCCGGTGTTGTGCTCTCTGTAAACGTGAAAGTCGGCGACACAGTCAAGGCAGCAGACACCGTTGCCGTACTCGAGGCTATGAAGATGGAAAACGCCATCCGTGCCGGACGCGACGGCAAAATCGCCTCCATCAACGTCAAGGATGGAGAATCGGTACTTGAAAACACCGTACTTGTGACCCTCGAATAAGGAATCCCCGAATATAAATCAATAAACATCATTCAAAATGACTGACGTTTCATTCGGCGATTTCCTTCTGAGCAACCTACGGCAGTTCTGGGAGTTCACTGGCTTCTACAACTGCACATGGCAGCATCTCGTCATGCTGGGCGTAGGTTTGTTCTTCATATGGCTCGCCATCAAGAAGAACTTTGAGCCGATGCTCCTTGTACCGATCGGATTCGGTATGCTAATCGGCAACATTCCCTTCAACACCACTGCCGGACTCGAAATCGGCATCTACGACGAAGGATCTGTTCTCAACATCCTCTACAACGGTGTAGCAGCAGGATGGTATCCGCCGCTCATCTTCCTGGGCATCGGAGCCATGACCGACTTCACAGCACTCATCGCCAACCCGAAGCTGATGCTTGTAGGTGCGGCTGCACAGTTTGGCATCTTCGGAGCCTACATGGTGTCGCTCGCACTCGGCTTTGCCCCTGACCAGGCTGGAGCGATCGCCATCATCGGCGGTGCCGACGGTCCCACGGCAATCTTCCTGTCGTCGAAACTCGCTCCCAACCTCATGGGTGCGATCGCAGTGTCGGCCTACTCCTACATGGCACTCGTTCCCGTGATACAGCCGCCAATCATGCGACTGCTCACCACAAAGAAAGAGCGTGTCATCAAGATGAAGCCCGCGCGTCAGGTAGCACAGTCCGAAAAGATCATCTTCCCGATCGTAGGTCTCATCCTCACATGCTTCGTTGTCCCCACAGGCATACCCCTGCTTGGCATGCTCTTCTTCGGCAACCTGCTCCGTGAGTGCGGCGTTACCACACGACTCGCCAAGACAGCCTCCAACGCGCTCACCGACATTGTCACAATCCTGCTCGGAATGACTGTCGGCGCGTCGACACAGGCAACGACCTTCCTCACCGAGAAGACAATATTCATCTTCTTCCTCGGCTTCATGGCATTCATCATCGCTTCGGCATCCGGTGTATGCTTTGTAAAACTGTTCAACCTCTTCCTGCCGAAATCAAAGAAGCTCAACCCGCTTATCGGAAACGCCGGTGTATCGGCCGTACCGATGTCGGCACGCATCTCCAACAACCTCGGCCTCGAATACGATCCCTCCAACTACCTGCTCATGCACGCCATGGGTCCGAACGTTGCGGGTGTCATCGGTTCAGCTGTAGCTGCTGGTGTGCTCCTTGGCTTCCTTGCCTGATAGGAACAACCGCGATAAAAGAAAAAGGATTTCGCCGTGGCGAAATCCTTTTTCTTTTATCGTATCTGTAACGTTTAAATCAGCTCGCCCTCCTCAATCAGAGACTGCTCTGAGGTAATAGCCTTTCGCCCCTTGATACCGGCTGTCACAAGCTCCATTATCGAAACCACGGCATAAACCACAATTCCTATTCCCGTCATCAGCACAACAACATCGGCCGATGCCCTGACACTGCCGGCACAAAGTATGACAACCCCCTCTACTATCACAAGGACAGGAAAAATATAAAACCAGCCCGGAAACTTCAGCGGAGCGAAACCATATCCTAAGACATAGACATGCCAAAGCCCCGCAATAATCAGAATCACGGCAAGCGCATACACGATAATACCGACAAAAAACGAAGGAATGAGAAGCATTGCCGCCCCTATGCACATACCGCCGATACCCGATGTCGTCCCCGCAAAAGTCGCCCCAGTCCCTGCCGTATTATTCCGGCGGCGGTGAGTCGACACAAGAAAATTAATAAAACCGGTAAGGGCAAAAAGTCCCCCTATAAGATATACGATCAGTTGAAGTATATCCTGGCGGCGCCACATCAGACACAATGCGACACCGACACCAAGCGCAAGCATACTGCTGACCCATTTTCCACTTCTTGCATTCATAGTTGCTACGTAAATTATGATTATATATGTCTATAACAAAAATGCACCGCAGATGTGCACGGTACATACATGTTTTTATTCAGCCGATCCAGCCCTCTACACTGAAATAGACACCGACACACGCCATGATCATCAGCAGAGAGCCGATCACCTTGTTGATCAGCCACAGAGACCTGACATTGATGTGCGATCTGACCTTGTTCACAAAATAGGTTATCGCATACCACCAGAGTATCGCGCCGAAAAATATAGCAAGATAGCCGATGATATAATGATAATAAAGATATTCGGGATCAAGAAAATCAAACTGCGTGAACAGGCCTATGATAAAAAACAGAATCAGAGGATTGGAAAACGTAAACAGAAACCCGGTGATAAAATCAAGCCAATGCGTCTCATGCCTTTCATCAGGCTTCTTTAGCCCTTTGGCCGGATTGCTTCTGAAAAGATAATACCCGAAAGCCACAAGAACGATACTGCCAAGAAACTGAAGCAGATTGCGGTGGGAATCAATAAAATCGGTAATCAGAGCGAGACCGAGTCCGGCAAGCAGACAATAAAACAGATCCGACAGAGCAGCGCCGATGCCGGTGAAAAATGCCGGCCAGCGGCCCTTGTTGAGGGTGCGTTGGATACACAACATCCCTATCGGCCCCATAGGAGCCGATATCAACACACCTATCAGCATACCGCTGAAAACTATCTTCGCGAAATACTGCAATTCCACAATGTAAAATTACACAGTTTTTCAGAAACAGGGTCAAAAAACACCTTAGATTTACTCCATTTAACTTTTTTATTGCACAAAGCATGGCTTTAATCGTATATTTGTACATCATGTTAGACATTCTCACAGATATCGACACACAGGTTTTCCTGTTTTTTCATAATATGCGCGCACCGTTTCTCGACCAGTTCATGTGGCTGTTCTCCAAAAAACTGGTGTGGGTACCGATGTACGCTGCGATACTCTTCTACCTGTCGCAAAACTTCGGTTGGCGACGGACCGTGATATGCATCATTGCAATCGCGCTGACCATCACACTTGCCGACCAGATATGCGCGTCATTTATACGGCCGTTCTGCACAAGATTGCGCCCGACCAATCCCGACAATCCACTGTCGGAAATGGTCACGCTTGTCAACGGATACCGCAGCGGCCGCTACGGATTCCCGTCATGCCATGCCGCAAACACCTTTGCTCTTGCCACGATTGTCTCGCTCATTGCCAGGCAGCAGAGACTTGCGGTATTCATGTACCTGTGGGCGGTTGTCACATGCTACTCACGCGTGTATCTCGGAGTTCACTACCCCGGCGACCTGCTCGTAGGAGCAGTCGTAGGATCCATATGTGCCCTGCTTGTCTACTACGCGGCGGCAGCCATGTGCCCGGCCGGGAAGCTTAAAGCGGCTCATGACACCATAATTTCCCGCATAAAATCACCAGACATAATCATCATTGTCGGCATAGCGACCAATATAGTCTTTATCAGA
>JAIDKP010000353.1 GCA_029051445.1 Muribaculaceae bacterium
TCGAACATCTGCCTTGTCTGCTCCTTGCCGTACGCATATCCCTTCACGGCGGCCTCCTCATCCTTGCGGGCCTTGTCAACCTCTGCCTCAAGAGCCTCCGACTTCTTCCGGTCCTCATCGCTCATCTTGCCGTCCTTGGCCGAAGCGCGAAGATCGGCGATCTCCTTGTTCTTGTCGGCGATAGCACTCGACAGAGGCTCGACCGTAGCTTTTAGAGCCTCCAGCGCATCCTTGCCTATCAACTTCACAAGCGGGTTCTCGGTGTTGACGACCAGATTATAGCTGTCGGGCATCTCACCATAGAAGTTCATACCAGGCTGCAATGCTGCCATTTCCTTCATACGGCGCATATACTCGTTCTGAGTCACCATGACCGGAGCGTCGCTCTCTTTCATTGCCTCAAACACCACCAGGAACTGAGCCTTTTCCACCTTAGGTATCTGAGTCGAGAACGCAGTAGTCATAATACTGCGCTCCATGTCGCTCATTTCAACCGTCTTTTTCGACTCCTTCTGTATGAGATTGTCGACTGTGTCGCTGTCGACTCTCACAATACGGGTCTTCTCCACCTTCTGCTCAAGCAGACCGATGAAATGCGAGTCGAGCTGTCCGTCCATAACCAGGACATTGTAGCCACGGCTCTCGGCTGCCTGAATGTAGGCATACTGCGCAGTCACGTCAGTCGCATAGAGATAAACCACATTGCCCTCCTTGTCGGTCTGCTCCGGCTCGACAAGAGTGCGGTACTCCTCAAGCGTGTAGTATTTGTTCTGAGTGTCTTTAAGAAGCATGAACTTCATCGCTGCCTCGCAGAATTTCTCATCGGTGAGCATTCCATACTCAATGAAAATCTTGATATCGTCCCACTTCTGCTCGTAGTCGGCGCGGTCATTGCGGAATATCTCGTCGAGACGCGATGCCACTTTCTTGGTGATATAGCCAGAAATCTTCTTGACTGCCGAATCGCTCTGAAGATAGCTGCGCGACACATTAAGCGGAATATCGGGAGAATCTATGACACCCTGCAGCAGCATCATGAATTCAGGCACGACACCCTCGACCGAGTCCGTCACAAACACCTGATTGCAATAGAGCTGTATACGGTTCTTTGTGATCTCGAAATTGTTTTTGATCTTCGGGAAAAACAGAATGCCCGTAAGTTTGAAGGGATAATCGACATTGAGATGTATCCAGAAAAGAGGATCATCCTGGCCGGGATAAAGATCGTGGTAGAACTTTATATAATCCTCACGCGTCAGATCCGAAGGCTTACGTGTCCAGGCCGGCTCGGTAATGTTGATCACATTATCGCGGTCGGTATCGACATATTTGCCGTCCTTCCACTCCTGCTCCTTGCCCGATACGACCGGCACCGGCAGAAAACGGCAATACTTCTTCAGCAGACCGTCGACGCGGCTCTGCTCAAGAAATTCCTTGTTCTCATCATCGATATAGAGCACGATATCCGTTCCTCGCTCCTTCTTGTCGGCAGCCTCCATCGTGTATTCCGGTGAACCGTCGCAAGTCCACTTCACCGCCTCGGCACCGTCCTTATACGACAGCGACACGATCTCCACCTTTTTGGCAACCATGAAAGCCGAGTAGAAACCGAGTCCGAAATGACCTATGATCGCATTGGCGTTGTCCTTGAACTTTTCAAGAAACTCCTCGGCACCCGAAAATGCGATCTGGTTGATATACTTGTCGATCTCCTCCGATGTCATCCCTATGCCATGATCGCTCACTGTGAGAGTGCCGGCTTCCTTGTCCACTGTCACCTTCACGCTCATGTCGCTCATGTCACCCTTGAAATCGCCAAACGACGAAAACGTCTTCAGCTTCTGGGTGGCATCGATCGCATTGGAGACAAGCTCACGCAAAAAGATTTCATTATCGCTGTAGAGAAACTTCTTGATGACGGGGAAAATATTTTCGGTTGTTACCCCGATTTTTCCTGATTGCTTTGACATATATCTTTGAGTTATTAATTATCGGATTTACTTACTACTGATAACAACTATGCAAAAAGAATGCCAATGCCATCCCCTGTCATATTTTCCTAAAAAATGTTACAGCCTGTCGCCCTACCGCACACGCAACCCCACTATCAGAACGACACCTGATTGGCAAGAGTTACCGTCAACGTCGGATTAAGCGGCCTTAATGCCTCGCAAAGAGAGATATAGTTGGTATTTTCCTTCACAAGTACAATAAGGTTCAAATGCGAGATACTGTTCTCGTAGTCATATTCGACATAGAGGTTCGACAGATGCACATTATTCTGCGACAACACCTTGCGGTAAGGCTCCATATCCACGACTATCGCGCCGAGCTTCAATCTGATAATACGCGATTCCGACCCCAGCGACACACGCTTCTCGATACGCTCAAGCTGCACGAGTATGAATAGTATAAGCAACGTAGCTATGATCGACACCCCATACATACCCACACCGACAGCCAGCCCGATAGTGGCCACCATCCAGATACCGGCGGCAGTGGTAAGACCGCGCACCGAGCCCTTCATCTGTATGATTGCGCCGGCACCGAGAAAACCGATTCCGGAAAGCACCTGCGCGGCAATACGGCCGGGATAGCCGTTCTCAGTGTGCCCCATGTATTGCTGCGGAACATAGATCGACAGAATCAAGGCTAGCGTCGCACCCATCGAAAAAAGCG
>JAIDKP010000354.1 GCA_029051445.1 Muribaculaceae bacterium
ACCTCTATCTCTGTCGGCAGTCCTGCAAATAAGTAATCTTCTTTGTCTGTGACAATGGCAGGTGTGGCGATTCCGTGAAAGACATCCGACAGATTGTGCAGGTGCGCGCCGAAATGCTGTCCGATCGCCTGATGCCCGAGACAGATACCAAGTATCGGCTTGGTTTCGGCATAGCGCTCAAGCATAGGCATGAGCAGTCCTGCCTCATCGGGAATGCCGGGGCCCGGCGAGATTATTATTTTGTCGTACTCTTTGATCTCGTCAAGAGAAATTGCATCGTTGCGTCTTACCTCGGGTGTTACTCCCAATAAGCGTAATGTATGCACGATATTGTATGTGAAAGAATCGTAGTTGTCGAAAACGAGAAGTTTCATGGTCGTCAGGTGTTCATGGGTTGAAGCGTGATGCCATCTCTACGGCCTTGCGCAGGGCACCGAGTTTGTTATTGGTCTCCTGCAGTTCTGTCGCGGGCTTTGAGTGGGCTACTATGCCGGCTCCGGCCTGTGAGTATAGCCGTTGGCCTGAGCTGATGAATGTGCGTATCGTGATGGCCTGGTTGATCGAGCCGTCAAACCCGAGATACCCGAGGCATCCGCCATATATCTTGCGTGAGTGTGGCTCGAGCGAGTCGATAATCTGCATGGCTCTCACTTTGGGTGCTCCGCTGAGAGTTCCGGCAGGAAATGTTGATGCGAATAGCGCGAAAATGTCGGCATCGGAAGGCAGATCGGCCTTCACGCGCGATACCATGTGGATCACATGGGAGTAGTATTGAATCTGCCGCATGAAGTCGATGCTGACCATGCCTCCTGAGCGGCTGAGGTCGTTGCGGGCAAGATCTACGAGCATGATGTGTTCGGCATTTTCTTTTTCATCGTGAAGCAGAGCTTCGGCAAGTTCGCGGTCGCGTGTGTCATCGCCTGTGCGGCGGAATGTTCCTGCTATAGGGTCGATATAGGCTTTGCCGTCTTTGATGCGCAGATGTGTTTCGGGAGAGGAACCGAATACCCTGAACGATGCAAAGTCGAAGTAGAACAGGTAGGGTGAGGGGTTGATGGAACGCAGCGCGCGATAAACATTGAAGTCATCGCCGCGGAACCCCTGAGAGAAACGTCGTGACGGAACAATCTGAAATACATCTCCGCGTTTGCAATGTGCCACGCTTTTTTCGACGATATGCATGAAGCCGCTGTCGGTGAGTGTGGATGCCACATCGTCGTCGGGGTAGAACCCGTAAATAGGCATATTGTTGTTTTTCAGTATGCTGACGAGCTTTGATGTCTCAGACTCGGCTCCGTCTGGAATATTCTCTATAATGGTCATTTCATTGCGGAAGTGGTTGACCTGAATGATGAACCGATAGAAAATATAGAGAATGTCGGGGATATGTGCGAACTCAGGCGCCGGATTGCTGACAGGTACGGTCGGCTCGAAATACTTTACAGCATCGTAGGCGGTGTATCCAAGGAGACCGTTGGTCGCACCGTTGACAGCAAGGTTACTGAACCCCTGTACATAGTCGCGAAGGGATGATATCACATTGTCTGGACTTGCCTTGGTACGTGATGTGTGTCCGTCGGGCCATGTCTGTTGGATCTCGCCGTTCAGCACCATAAAATGTGCTATCGGATCCACGCCAATGATTGACACCGAATTTTGTGTCGTGTGGTAGTCGGAACTTTCAAGTAGAGCCGACTGTGGATAGATGTCTCTTATTTTCAGGTATATGCCGACAGGAGTTTCAAGGTCGGCCGGAACCAGTGTAGTGATGGTTTTCATTTTGCCAGGTGCTCTATGTAGGTTGCCATATCTTTGTCGCCGCGTCCCGATAGGTTTACCACGACAATATCGTCTTTGTTGAATCTGATCTTTTCAAGTCCGGCAAGGGCATGCGATGATTCCAGTGCGGGTATGATGCCCTCGTTACGGGTGAGGAACGCCGCTGCCTCCAGAGCCTCGCTGTCGGTTGCGGCGAGTACTTGCGTGCGCCCCGATTCGGCCAAAAAGGCATGGAGCGGGCCTACTCCCGGGTAGTCGAGTCCTGCCGAGATCGAGTAGGGCTCTATGATCTGTCCGTCGGCGGTCTGCAGCAACATTGTGCGTGATCCGTGCAGAATGCCGGGAGTTCCGGTGAGTATCGAGGCGGCTGTCATGTCGGTATCGGTGCCGAGTCCGGCAGCCTCGACTGCCACAAGCTTAACGTCCGGATTATCGATGAAGTGGTAGAATGCTCCGGCGGCATTGCTTCCGCCGCCTATGCAGGCGATCACATAATCGGGGTTCTCGCGTCCTTCTTTTTCGAGAAGCTGCGCCTTGATCTCGCGGCTTATCACCGATTGAAAATAGGCTACCATTTCAGGGTATGGGTGAGGTCCTACAGTGCTTCCTATGACGTAAAATGTGTCTGTCGGATTGCAGCACCAGTCACGTATGGCCTCATTGGTTGCATCTTTCAGCGTCTTGTTGCCGGAATGTACCGGGCGTACTTCGGCACCAAGCATGCGCATGCGCTGCACGTTGGGTTGCTGGCGTTCGACATCGGTAGCACCCATGTACACGACGCATGGCATACCAAGCAGAGCTGCCACGGTCGCAGTGGCGACACCATGCTGTCCGGCTCCGGTTTCAGCTATAAGGCGTGTCTTGCCCATGCGTTTTGCCAGAAGTGCCGATCCGATCGCATTGTTGATCTTATGTGCGCCTGTATGGTTAAGATCCTCGCGTTTCAGATAGATGTTTGCTCCGTAGCGGTGTGAAAGGGATTCTGCCTTGTAGAGTGGCGACGGACGTCCTACATAGTCGGCAAGCAGTGACTCGATTTCGCTTATAAATGTCGGATCGCCGAGGGCCTCGGCAAACGCTTTTCTGAGGTTCATTATATTACTGTGGAGAATTTCCGGAATGTAGGAACCTCCGAACCGGCCATAAAATCCGTTCTCATCGACCGGCAGTGTTGTTGTCTTGTGATTCATGTCAGTATATAAAAAGAAAACCATCGATGGTCAGTCTGTTAAACCGGATCCATCGATGGTTGTAAGTATTGTTGTATATCGTTAAGTCATGCGGAAAAAAGTACACACGTCAACGCCATCGGGAGGGATCCTTCCGACGCCACCAATAAAACTTGCTGTTGAAGTTTGGTATTGTTGACATGTTTTTGATGAGATATTTATATTATTTCAATGCAAAAATATGGCAGTATACTGTTATATGCAAATTTTTACTTGATTTTTTTACTTGATTTTTTTCAATACAAATCCGGCGGTGAGTCCGTCATAGGAGTTCAGTATGGATGACACTGATTTCATAGAGGAATTACCGGTGACTGATGCTATGGTGTTTACGAGGCTGATCAGTTTAGAAACATCGAACGTGACTTTTATTTGTCCTGTCGCAGTCTTTGAGATGTAGGCATTTAGTGATCCGGCACTTATCTTGCCAATTGCCTTAAATTTAAAAACAAATTCTCCGTCGTTCTCTCCCCGGACTATTTCGCCGGAGAAGGAAATCTTCTTCAATGCCATTTTGAAGGTGGCGGCAGAGTCAACTGCAAGAGTCATGTTGTCGAGACCGACAGTGCTATAATACGGGCGAAGTTTATCGACAATGGTTGTCGAGGCTACTGAGCCTCCGGCTTTTTTGAGCAGGTTGTCACTCTTGAATTCAACAGCCGGTTCCACATATGTCCAGTTTCCTTCAAGATCAGCAATTGTGACTTTGCCAGAGCCGAGCACATTATTGGCGACTGTGCCGAGTTTGGAGAGAATATCGGAGACCGACTGTGCCGATGCCGTGTTGGGGGTGATGATTATGGCACTTATAATGGCAAACAGAAGTATAAGTTGTTTCATGTACTTGTTTTATTTGAGAATGGCGATGTAGGTGTCAATAGCCTCCCGGAGTTCGTCAAGACCTATATACTCGTCGGATGAGTGGGAGCGTGCCGAGTCACCTGGCCCGGCCTTGAGCGAGGGCCATGGCATAAGTGCCTGATCGGAGAGAGTGGGTGAGCCGAAAGGCTCGAGGCCGAGCATGGCAAAACGAGCGACAAGTTGATCATCGGGCGAAATTGATGACGGATTCAGTCTTGTGGAGCGTGCCTTTATGTCGACATCGGGTACTGCCTGCTTTATCATGTCAAGTGTCTCGATGTTGGAGTAGGCATCGGTAGTCCGCACATCGGCGACAAACTTGCATAAGTCGGGCACGACATTGTGTTGCGTACCGGCTTCGACCTGTGTCACTGATATTTTGACCGGACCGAGCATCTCGGATTCGACAGGAAATCGGAGTGACCGCATAGCGGAGATGGCCGGCAGGGCTTTGTAGATTGCGTTGACACCCTCGTCTCTTGCGGCATGGCCTGAAACTCCATGCACTTCACAGTCAAGCACCATAAGACCTTTTTCAGCAATTGCAGGCCGCATACCGGTTGGCTCTCCTACAAGAGCTTTGTCAATGTGCGGAAGCAGAGGTACCATCATTTCCATGCCGCCGCGTCCGCTCACTTCCTCTTCACATGATGCAAGAAAAATCGGATTGCACGACGATGGCATGCCGGTGTGCAGGAAATGAATGAATGTTACTGCCAATGACACAAGTGAGGCTCCGGCATCGTTGCTGCCTAATCCGTATAGACGGTTTCGTGTCTCATCTACGGTCGGTGTGAACGGGTCAAGAGTCCATCCTGCCGATGGCTTTACTGTATCGATGTGGCTGTTGAGAAGCAATGTGGGCAGGCCGGTGCGCGGTGCTGCGGCGGGTACGGCGAGTATGTTGTTGCCGTGTCGTGTAACCTGTGCTTTGTCGCCGCACTGTCTATGCATGAAGTCTTCCAGCAGGTCGGCGGCTTTATTCTCATCGCGACTTATGCGTGGAATTGCAATCAAGCCCTTGAGCAGGTCAAGGGCTTGATAGAACAGTTCGTCACGATTATCGTTCATCGTGTCGTGATTTCATTGACAACAGCAATGATGTCGTCGGCCAGTTTCTGTGCGTCTTCCATTGTGTGAGCCTCTGAGTAAATACGTATGATAGGCTCGGTGTTGGATTTGCGCAGGTGTACCCATGCATCGGGGAAATCGATTTTCACTCCATCGATATCTGTGATCTTCTCGCATGAATACTTTTCTTTGATGGCCTCAAGGATCGCGTCGACGTTGATATCGGGGGTGAGCTGAACTTTGTTCTTTGCGATCGCATAGGCAGGATAGCGCTTTTTGAGCTCGCTTACCGAAACTTTCTCATGGGCAAGGTGAGACAGGAACAGTGCTACACCCACGAGCGCGTCACGACCGGCATGAATTGCGGGATATATGACTCCTCCGTTGCCTTCGCCTCCGATGACGGCACCGGTGCGGCGCATTTCGGTGACAACGTTTACCTCGCCTACGGCAGCGGCTGTGTAGGTGCAACCGAGGGCTTCGGTGACATCACGCAATGCGCGCGAAGAGCTGAGGTTGCTGACAGTCGCGCCGGGGGTATGCCGGAGGACATAGTCGGCAATTGCCACAAGTGTATATTCCTCGACAAACATTTCACCGTTCTCCATCACGATGGCAAGACGGTCGACATCGGGATCGACAACAAATCCTACATCGGCGATACCTGAACGCATCAGGTCGGAAATCTGTGTAAGGTTTTCAGGGATAGGCTCTGGAGTATGTGCGAAGCGTCCGTTGGGCTCGCAGTTGAGTTCTACGACTTCCTTGACGCCGAGAGCGCGCAGGAGTGCCGGAATAGCTGTGCCTCCGACAGAATTGACAGCGTCTACAGCAACTCGAAATCCGGCTGCTGCTATTGCCTCACGGTCTACGAGCGGCAGCGCGAGCACAGCATCGATGTGACGGCGCAGCCATGTCTCGTTGTGCTGTATAGAGCCTATTTTATCTATTTCGGCGAATGTGAAGTCATCTTCAGCTGCTATGCGGAGCACTTCTTTGCCCTGCGCGTCATTGAGGAATTCGCCTTTTGAGTCGAGGAGCTTCAGGGCGTTCCATTGCGACGGGTTGTGTGATGCGGTGATAATGATGCCTCCGCACGCGTCTTCGCCGGTAACTGCTATTTCGGTAGTGGGGGTTGTCGCAAGTCCGATGTTGATGACTTCAAATCCCATGGCTGCGAGTGTTGATGTCACAAGCTGTGAGACGATGGGGCCTGAAAGTCGTGCGTCGCGGCCTACAACAATGCGTCGTGGTTTGTCGGCAGGTGTCGATCTGTCGATAAAAGCGGCATATGCAGCCGTGAATTTTACAATGTCTACAGGAGAGAGGCCTTCGCCGGGCTTCCCGCCTATCGTTCCGCGAATACCGGAGATGGATTTTATGAGAGCCATTTTGACAGGTTTATGTATGGTGTTAAAAATGGAGAGTCGGTTTATTTTTGTACGATCTTATGTCTGGGCACGGAAGTAGCGCAGATTGTAGAGGTATGGCACGACGTTGGCAAGCTCTTCGGTAATGCCCACCTGTGATTTTACTACAAGATTGACGCGGCAGTCTATGCCGAGAAATTTGAGCGGTTCCTGAATGCCTGTGCCGTAGTACGCATACGATGTGAGTGTGAAATTCTGAAATCTGAAACTTGTCGGCATTATCGACATGTCGATGTCGTTTCCTTCTGATTCAGTTTCTCCTGTCTTCCACAATACCGTCAGGTTTGTGCGCATGAAGCGGAAGTATATCAGATCGTCGTAAACGGCTTTGTCGGATTTTGTTCCAGGATCGATTACCTGCATGTAGAGTGTGCCTTCTTCATTCAGACGGTAATATGGAGCGTTTTCTCCGAATTCAAATACGGAGTCTTCCGGGATGGAATTAATTACGCGATGGTTGGCCAAAAAAGAGTTTACGGCATGGTCTTCTTCATTAAGCCGCTGAGAGTAGCTCTTGCGGCTTGAACATGAAGACAGCATTGCAGCCGCAATGGGTATGAGCAATGCGATAAGAGGCAGTATTCTGTATTTTCTTTTAGTCATACTGGAATATTGGGGGTAGAGTCTGTATTCTTGGATTGTGTTGTTCTATTTTTCAAGTAGAGGAAGATGCCCGGCATAGTCTGGAAGCACACGGCGCAGTGTCTCGACAGCTTCATTCATGCTGCCTTTGAATTCACCGCCTGCGGCATTGAGATGGCCGCCGCCTCCAAAATGATCAGCACATATTTTATTGACCGGAAATTCTCCTTTGGATCTCATGGAGACCTTGATAAATCCCGGCTCCTGATGCATGAACACCGATACCGCTACATCGGGTATGCTCAGCGGGATGTTTACAAGCCCTTCGGTGTCACCTTTGATATAATCGTAGGCATTGAGATCATCGTCGCTCAGTGTTATAAGCGATGCCCGTCCGCCAAGCAGTGATTCCATGCGTTTGTCAATGGCAAATGCGTTAAGTCTCAGCTGGTTTCTTGACTTAGTGTTGAGACGCTCCCAAAGGTACACTTTGTTGACACCAAGCCGCAGCAGATCGCTCACAATCACATATAAATCCGGATCGTTGGCGTTATATGACAGATTGCCTGTGTCGGTCATTATTCCGGCCATGAGACATGTCGCAGTCTTTTTGTCGATTATCGGCCTGAGACCAAGCGCACAGATTACTTTAAAAAGTAGGGCACAGGTCGATGACTCGGCTGGCCGTGATATTGTTACATCGGCAAATGAATCGGGATCAAGATGGTGATCGATCAGTACTTTAGGCGCTTTGGCCTCATTGATAAGCGGCTCTGCGCGATCAATACGGCTTAGCGTGTTGAAGTCGAGGCAGAATATCAGGTCGGCTTTTTCTATCAAAGATCTGCAAAAATCCTCTTGTGCTGATACAGCTATTATATCCTTGCATCCCGGAAGAAATCTCAAGGATCTGGGAGGGGAGTCCGGTGTGATGATGTGAACCGTCTTGCCAAGAGCGGAGAGAATATGAAACAGTGCAAGAGATGATCCAATAGCATCGCCGTCGGGCTTGACATGACAAGTTGTGACCACTGTCTCACACTTGTCGGTCAGTTGTGCCAGGGTCTTGATTGATTTTTTGTCTATATCGTTGCCAATCATGATGCTATTGCTGTTGGATCTAAGACTATGAATATGCAAAATTACAACATTTCAGTAGTTCTGCAAGTGAAACCTTTAAAAGCATGCTTCAATGTGAATAAAAACGGTGCTTTTGCTGTCAGGCTAGCGCGAGTCGCAAACATTATGATACGTGGAAATCCGTGTATGATTCCGTGGGTGTAGCGTATAAATGCTCCTTGTGAGGCCGGAAAACCGCCATCGGCGCTGTATGCTCTTTCTCCTGACGAAGGCGATGGCTGGATGCATGTCTCGACAGGTATCATCTCAATCTTGAGTTTCTGACGGATCGCATCGGTGATGAAAAAGGACTCCTCGGCGGCTGTGAACCGAGGGGCTCCGAGTCCGAAGTTGTTTCTGAATTTCAGCTTTCCGCGGATCGATGCTGTTCTAAAGGCTATTTCCGGTGAAGTGACCCAATATCCTTTTGGCAGCTTCCTGTTGACGGTTATACGCTTTTCCGGATATTTTTTTTGTTTTCCGGCGATACGAAACAGTGCGATGTCGATATCGGGGGTTTCCGAAAATATCTTTTTTATGGTCTGGAACTCCGACGAGATCAGTACCGTGTCGTCGTCGGCGATCAGGCAGACTTCACCCGTGGCTTCGCCGATGGCGATATTGCGGCTTTGGCTGAGTCCGGCAGTATCGGAAACTATAATGCGTATGTCATCGCGCATGACAGAATCGGGAGGTGTCGCCCTATCTGTCATTCCCGGCATCTGCCACACAACGATATAGTCTACTCCCTCGGTTTTGGGGAGCGACATTTCCGCGACGCGCCTGATGCCGTCGCAGCCTATGGTGGATATGAGTACCGAGAGTGTCAGCTTGTATCGGTCAGGATAGAAATTCAGGACGGAAACGGTGTCCTTTTATTTTGTGCGGCTGATTGAAACCGTCAAGAGTGCGTGCAGCCTGCGGTGTCAGCACTGCGGTCGAGAACCTGTCGTCGACATCAATGCGTCCGACATCCGTGCCATTAAGCCCGGCTTGTTTGGTCAGAAATCCGAGAATGTCTCCTTTGGATATTTTATCGCGTTTGCCAAGATTGATAAGGAGTGTGACAGGGAGTTCGGTTGCCATGACTGTGTCGGTGTGTGGGGGTGACCAGATTCTGTCGGCATCCATGAACTCCGGGCGGTCATCTTTATCTGAGAGGATTGTGTAGACTTTGCCCGAGGCACCGGCGCGTGCTGTGCGTCCGTTGCGGTGTGTCCATGCCTCGGGTGATACGGGGATGTGGTAATGGATGACAGCATCTATGTCGGGGATGTCAAGGCCGCGTGCGGCAAGGTCGGTTGCCGATAGGATCGGTGTCGTTCCGTTGCGCAGCAGCATGACTGCGAGCTGGCGATCCTGCTGCTCCATGCCGCCGTGATATATTCCAGCGGGTAGTCCTGCCTTGCGCAGTTCCTGATGTATGCGTTCTGCACTCTCGCGGTGGTTGGTAAATACAATCGACCGCGTGGCCGGAGGCAATGCTTTCAGGAGGTCTATGAGTGTCGGGAGTTTGTCGGGGATTGGCGAGTCGACTTCAATGATCTCGATGTCGGGCTTTTGTTCGGCTTTGTCGCCGGATTCTTCGCGGAAATCAAAGGTCACTGCATTGCTGAGCGCTATCTCGTCGGGCAGGCGGTCGATTGCAGTGGCCGATGTAAGTATGGTCAGACGCGTATTCTTGATTTTATGAATTATACGCTTCATCTCTTCCATAAATCCAAGCTCAAGGCATTTGTCGTACTCGTCGATTATCAGAGCCGAGATTGTTGTCAGGTCGAGGTTGCGGCGTCCGATGTGGTCAAGGAGTCGTCCGGGTGTGGCAACTATTATGTCGGGCGTGTTTGCCGTAATAGAGTTTGTCTCGTCTCTGAAAGAGTGTCCGCCAAAAAGGGCGATTGTGCGGTAGGCCGGCGCTATTTTCTTCAAAACTCCCGCTATCTGCAGAGCCAGTTCTCTTGAGGGCGCGAGAACGACAGCCTGTATGCCGGCTCCCGGCCTTCGCATGAATCGCAAAAGTCTTATGGAGAATGCAATTGTCTTTCCGGAACCTGTCGGGGCGAGCAGGACTATACGTCGTTCGTCGGTCTCCGACATTTTCATCTGCATCCTGTTAAGCTTGGTGAAGCCTGTGAGAGACAGTATTTGTTTCTTTATAGCGGAAGAGTCTGACATAGAGGTCTAAAAATGGGGTTAATTTATAATAGCGACGGCCGGAACATGAATCTCTGTACAAATTTAGTCCAACTCAAAAAATAGAACCTGATAGCGCGGTTAATAGTTGTTAACATGCTGAAATAGATTGCTAATATTCGTGATGCTTTGCTGCAAGATATTGGAGTTGTGTGTTTTGCTCATTTTCGCATGATGTGTGCAATAGGTTAAGAAAAGGTTAAAAGGTGTGTAACTCAAAAAATAAATCCTTAGTTTTGCATTAGAGTAATGTGCGTCTACAGAATGTGTGATGCCAACTACACGCGGAATCTAAAGAATAATTATGGCAAAAGTATATGGGGCGGTCGACATAGACCGCGAGCGTTGCAAGGGATGCGGGCTGTGTGTGGTCGCGTGTCCGTGCGACGTATTGTCCCTCCAGACCCGGGAGGTGAATGACCGGGGATACCTTTATGCCTATGCTAAGAATCAGGCGGCATGTATCGGTTGTGCGGCTTGTTCGGTTGTTTGTCCGGACGCCTGCATAGAAGTCTACCGTGTTGTAGACCGTGAAGATGTGTCGACGGAAAAAGATACAGCACGTGCATGAGTAATAAAGAATTGAAAGGTGATGTAGTGCTGCTGAAAGGCAATGAGGCGATTGCTCATGCCGCAGTACGCTACGGATGCGACGGATATTTCGGTTATCCGATCACTCCTCAGAGTGAGGTCCTTGAAACGCTTGAGGCTATAATGCCCTGGGAGACCACAGGCATGGTTGTGCTTCAGGCAGAGAGCGAGCTCGCGTCGATCAATATGGTTTATGCCGGCGCATCGACAGGCAAGGCTGTGTTCACTTCGTCGAGCAGCCCCGGTATCTCCCTGATGCAGGAGGGAATCTCATATATCGCGGCCGGCGAGCTCCCGGCTCTTATTGTCAACGTGATGCGCGGTGGTCCCGGTCTCGGTACGATACACCCCTCGCAGAGCGATTATTTTCAGGCTACCAAGGGAGGCGGTCATGGCGACTATCACCTGATCGTGCTTGCGCCCAAGTCGGTACAGGAAATGGCAGACTTTGTCGGGCTTGGCTTTGATCTCGCGTTCAAGTACCGCACACCGGCCATGATACTTGTAGACGGCATGGTCGGCCAGATGATGGAGAAGGTCGTGCTCCCGCCACAGAGGCGTCGCCGCACCGACGAGGAAGTGCTTGAGCAGTGTCCGTGGGCTGCGACAGGCGATGCAGCAAAGCGTGGTCACAACAATATCATCACCACACTTGAGCTCGACTCCCATGTGATGGAGAAAAACAACGAGCGTTTCCAGCAGACCTACCGCCGCATCGAGGAGAACGAGGTGCGGTTTGAGGAATATATGACCGAGGATGCCGAGTGGCTTATCGTTGCCTTCGGCTCTATGGCCCGCATAAGTCAGGCCGCTCTTCATGCCGCCCGCGAGGCAGGAATGAAGGTGGGTCTTCTGCGGCCGATCACGCTGTGGCCTTTCCCCTATAAGAAAATCGGGGAACTCTCACACAAGGTCAAGGGGGTTCTTGTTCCGGAGATGAATGCCGGACAGATGATCGAGGATGTGCGCCTTGCAGTCGAAGGGCGTGTGCCGGTGAGACATTGCGGCCGCATGGGTGGCATAATTCCGAGTCCATCGGAGGTGCAGGCAGCTCTTAACGCATTAACAGAGGATAATAAGTGATGAATCGCGAGGATATAGTCAAATCTGACAATAAAGTCGTTTCGCGTCCGCGACTGCTCAATGACAATGTGATGCACTATTGTCCCGGATGCGGACATGGAGTCGTTCACAAGCTGGTTGCCGAGGTCATCGACGAGATGGGACTCGACAAGACCGGTGTAGTGGCAGTGGCTCCGGTGGGTTGTGCAGTTTTCGCATACAATTACATCGATGTCGACTGGATCGAGGCTGCTCATGGGCGCGCACCCGCAGTGGCTACCGCAGTGAAGCGTCTCTGGCCCAGAAAGATGGTGTTCACCTATCAGGGTGACGGCGATCTGTCGGCAATCGGCACAGGCGAGGCCATACATGCCGCCAACCGTGGCGAGAATATCGCTATAATTTTCATAAACAACGGTATATATGGCATGACCGGCGGCCAGATGTCGCCTACGACACTTGAGGGTATGAAAACATCGACGACTCCCTATGGGCGTCGTGTTGATCTGAATGGTTATCCGCTGGTGATAAGCGACTTGTTTGCTAAACTTGACGGCACATGTTATGTGACACGTCAGGCGGTTAATGATGCTGCGGCTGTGCGCAAGACCAAGGCTGCTATCAAAAAAGCATTCCAGAACTCGATGGATGGTCTCGGCACATCGGTTGTTGAGGTTGTGAGCGCTGGCTCTTAGACACATCT
>JAIDKP010000355.1 GCA_029051445.1 Muribaculaceae bacterium
ACATCGCGCATATCATGCCTGTCGGCCGCATTGCGCGCAGCCATGGCCATACGGTCATTGTGAGCAAATACCAAATTTATATCGCGGTTAACAGCAAAGACCGAGTCGGCGGAGCAGAAAGCGTCGTCATAGTTCCACCGACCAGGGGCACTGATTATTCTTCCGTCAAGACCGAACTGCCTCATGGTCTCGTGAAATCCAGCTCCCCGGTCAACTGCCGGTCTCGATCCCGGCAATCCGTACAATTCAAGCACTTTCACAGTATCACCAAGCCAACTGTAGGCCATGTCGGCCGCTGTGCGTCCAATGGCTTTGTTGTCGGCACCACGGAAAGCTGTGTAGACAGTGTCGGCGGTCGAACGGTCGAAAACGACTACCGGTATTCCATTGTAGTATGCCTCATGAATCACCGGAGTTATAGCCTCGGCCTCGCGCGGCGACACTATTATCACATCAAAATTGTTCTGCATGAAATAGCGGATATCGGATATCTGCTTCTCATTATCATCGTCGGCCGAACGGATCTCAATTGAAATATCATCATACAGCATTTCCTCCCGCAAAAGTTCGCCGTTCATTTTGTGTCTCCAGTCATCACTGCTGCACTGTGACACTCCGACACGATATACTTTCCTGCTTCCACACGCTTGAAAGAATGTCGCCAGAACAATAGAAAAAAACAAGACAACAACGGTGCGACACAGTGCTTTCATTTCTGACCAGATTTTTGTTACCTCGCAAAAATAGAACAAATGTGATATTCCTGCAAGTGCATGACACTTGATACATTACCAGCTGTAACCAACACAATGAAACATGAGTTGCAACATATGAACCATTTTTGACATTTTAACATGAGGTCTGTGCTTATATTTGCGACATGAAACGTGGCACGACGCTACAAAAACAAATATCCAAGTAATCCCGTAAACTCTAATATCAGCATGAATCTGTTTATACGCCCGGCAATCGCTGCTGTTCTGCTCGCAATTTCCGCTGCCGCATCCGCAACCACCGACGGACTCGAGGTGATAAATCTCGGCACGACCAATACGATGGTGCGTGTCACCAATCCGTCGAAGTATCTTATTCTACCGATCGAAGAGAATATGCCGGACTCCAAGATCGATGTACTCGTCAACGGCAATCTCACAGCCACTTTCTATGCCCGCCTTGCCAATAACAACGTGGACTATACAGTGCCGTTTGATCTCACTCCCTATACCAAACAAGGTGATGTGCTCCTCAATATCGTGACCAGCAATGACCGCTCTGCAGCACGCGAGGCCGCCGACTATATCTGTTGGAGCGAGATGACTCTTGCTGACGATTTCAGCACTTCGAATGTCGAGAAATACCGTCCACTCTTTCACCACACCCCTCTCTACGGCTGGATGAACGACCCTAACGGCATGTTTTACAAAGACGGCGTGTGGCATCTCTATTTCCAGTACAATCCCTATGGTTCCAAATGGCAGAATATGACATGGGGTCACTCAACGTCGCCCGATCTTGTGCACTGGAAACAACAACCCAACGCAATCGAACCCAACGGCCTCGGCACAGTCTTCAGCGGCAGCAGCGTTGTCGACCACAACAACACAGCCGGGTTTGGCAAGGATAAAGTCATCGCCATCTACACATCGGCCGGTGTAAGCCAAGTACAAAGCCTTGCCCACAGCTCGGACAATGGTCAGACATTTGAAATTTTTTCGGGCAACCCGATCATCACGACCCCGCGTGAAGCCCGCGACCCCAACATGTTCTGGAATGATGAGACCGGCAAATGGAATCTTGTGCTTGCCGGAGCTCTTGACCACGAAATATTATTCTACTCGTCGCCCGATCTAAAGGAGTGGGCACTTGAGAGCCGATTCGGCCAAGGCTACGGCTGCCAGAACGGAGTGTGGGAATGCCCCGACCTGATGAAACTCCCTGTGCGCGGTACCGATGAAGAAAAATGGGTGCTTATCGTCAATATCAATCCCGGCGGCCCAATGGGCGGAAGCGCCACCCAATATTTCGTCGGCGACTTCGACGGGCACACGTTCACTCCCGACAACGGCAAGGAGAAGACGCGCTGGATGGACTTCGGCAAAGACCACTACGCTACCGTGACATGGAGCAATGCCCCCGAAAACCGCCACACAGCCATCGCATGGATGAGCAACTGGGAGTATGCCAACGAGGTTCCCACACAACAGTTCCGCTCTGCAAACTCCCTCCCGCGCGATCTCGATCTTTTCCGCGCCCC
>JAIDKP010000356.1 GCA_029051445.1 Muribaculaceae bacterium
GCATAATTAAGAAGGATCTCAGCATAGCGCATGTATGGCACGTCATTGGCATTGTTCGCACCATCGTCACAGCTCACATCATCCATTACGTATTTTGTGAACTGGTAGCCGGTCATTGAGTGGCCGGTAAAGTTTGCAGAAGTGGTTTCATATGCTCCCTGACCGTTCTTGCGGGTGTAGTCATAAGCCCGTATGGTCTGGTTCAGACGAAGGTCACGGTCGGTTGTCTCTGTCACGAAATCCTTGTAGGTACCATCGGCATTGAACTCGTTGTAGGGAGTGCCGTCAATGTTGAGATAGCTTTTGGCAAACTTGCGGGTCATGCTCAGGTGAGGACCGTAGGTAGAGGAGTTATACCACCAGTTGGCGTAACCTTTGCGAAGTGTGATATCGGCCTGAATGCCGAGCATTACCTCTTGTTTCACAGCCGCATCACTTATAAAGAGCTCACGATAGGCTCCACGCCCGTTTTCATAGGCTTTACCATCGTATATTGTGTACGGTCCGTTGTCCATCACAGCTTTTGCCGCATCAGCCGCAAGCTGGAAGAGTTGTTCGGGGGAGTACTGAGTGCATCCCGAACGGGCAAAGTCATATTCGTCACCGGCATGATACTTGCGCCATGAAGCCTCGAACAGACATATGCGCGATTTCAGGAGATAGGCCGTCCAGACGTTGATGTAGTTGGCGTTGGCTGTGGCGGAAGTCTCAGTGATATTCTCAATCGCATAGTCCAGATCGTCAATGATATGACCGATGATCACGTCGCGTGTGTCACGTCCGTTGTAAAGATCAGGATCTTCCGGGCTGTTGAACACTTTGTCGATCCAAGGCACTTCGCCGTAAGTGATCAGCTTGTCGATGTAAAAGAACGCACGCCACATGCGGGCCTGGCCATTGTAGTTGTTGCGGACGCGTTCAGGCACAGACTCGTTGGTGTTGTTTTCAAGAAAGAAGTTGATGTTGCGGAGGGTTCCCCATGACCAGGAAGTGGAGGAGTTGACAGTGTATGCTCCGACTTCCATGCCGCCTATTGTGTTTTTTGCGCCGTAGTCTGCTGTCGCATCCTGCTGTACGGCACTTTCAGGGCTGGGAAGTGCGTTGTAGAATGATGTCGCGTAGGTCTCGATGCCTTTTTCTGAACTGAAAACCATGTCGACAGATGCCGAAGACTGAGGCTCTTCGTCCATGTTGCAGCCGGTTGAGGCGAAACCCAGGGCGATCACCGGCACCAAATATTTATATGCTTTCATTGTGTTGTCCTGTTTTGAGATTTAGAAAGTGACATTGAGGCCGACGCTGACCGATTTCATCATCGGGTAGTTGTAGCCGTCGCCGGTTGATCCGAACTCTGCGTCTGTGCCATAGATATTGCTCACGTTTAGGTCTTTCGTGTGTTTGTAGAGCGGTGACCATGTGAACAGATTTTCGCCGGAGACATAGATACCAAGCTGCTGCATGTGGAGCTTCTCGATGATATGTTTCGGGAAGTTGTAGCCGACCTGGATATTTTTGCAGCGGAGATAAGCTACGTTCTGTAGATAACGGGTGTTGGCACGCGATGTACCGCCGTAGAAAGGAGAATAGTATCCTGTGTAACGGGGAAGATAGGCATCGGTGTTGTCCTCGGTCCAGTAGTTGCCCATATGCCAGGAAGGAATCTGAGCGTAAGGACGGTTGTACTGACCCCAGAACACGGCTGCTTCACTGGACGGATACCAGTCCTGCTTGCCTACACCCTGGAAGAATGCATTTGCATAGATGCCATTCCAGTCAACAGCAAGACGGAACCCATAGATATATCTCGGAGCGGCGTTACCGATGATCTTGCGGTCGCCCGGATCGTCTACAGTGTTTTTGCCACGGTCTATATAACCGTTGCCGTTGAGATCCTCAATTTTGATATCACCGGGATAGAGCTTGTAGGTCTTGGATGTCTGCATGAGCGGGTTATAGTATTTCTGACCGGCGGCTATTGCGGCAGCTTCGGCAGCATCGATCTCTTCCTGTGTCTGCCAGAGGCCGTTGCAGACAAACCCCCAGATCTCACCAATGCGCATACCCTCGTAGTAATTGCCCGATGCCGACTGGTTATTGTTTGTGCTCAATGTCTTCTGCACGTTGTTGAACTTGTCGATGGTTGAGTAATAGTCGGCAAGAGTTGCGCGTATGCTGTAATTGAACGGCTTGCCTGCAACATGGAATGCATCGCGCCATTCAAGCGAAAGCTCATATCCGTAGGTGCTCATATCAGCGTAGTTGCCTTTGGGTGATGATGCGCCGAACACATCGGGAACCGTAGGACCGGCAACAATCATGTCTTTTGTCTTGCGCTGGTAGTAAGCGCCGGTGATTTTTTTTATGTTTTTGAGTAATCCGAGATCTACACCTACATCATAAGTAGTTACAGT
>JAIDKP010000357.1 GCA_029051445.1 Muribaculaceae bacterium
GATAACAAGGGTAAGGTAAAGACCAAGTACACCAAGGATATCACCAAGCAGATTCAGAATCACTACAATGATCTGAACACTGCCGCTGTATATTGCTGGGAAGCAAAAGATTTCAACGGTGCATATGAGGCATGGGATCTTTATCTCACACTTCCTACCAATAGCGAGCTCGGTGAAAATGCTCCCAAGGCACCTGCTGACACTACGATTGCAGAAGTTGCATACAACCAGGCACTTGCGGCATGGCAGGGCGATCAGCTCGAGAAGGCTGATGCGTCTTTTCAGAAGGCTATTGATCTTGGCTACAACAAGAAAAATGTCTATGACTATGCTATCGCTGTAGCATTCCAGCTCAACAAATCAGACAAGGTGACCAAACTTGCCGAGGCTGCTCTGCCTCTCTATGGCAACGAGGATGTAAAATATCTTCAGCTGATCATCAACAACAAGATCGAGAACAAGCAGTTTGACGAGGCTCGCACCATGCTGAATGATGCCATTGCAGCAGAGCCTAATAATCCTAACCTCTATTTTGTGCTCGGTATTCTTGAGGAGAATCTCGAGAACCATGACGCAGCTCTTGAGGATTATCGCAAGGCTGTCGGCATCGACCCCTCAAACGCACAGTATCAGTACAATGTAGGTCGCTCGCTCTGCAACAAGGCATACGCTCTCGATGATGCCGCTACCAAGCAGTCGCAGGAGGAGTATCAGAATGTGCGCGACAATCAGGTCAACCCGCTTTTCCGTGAGGCTGCCACATATCTGGAAGAGGCTTATAAGCTCAATCCCGATGAGATGCATGACGCTCTCGTGTATCTGCGCAATGTCTACTATAACCTTAATGACGAGGCTAACCTGAAACGCGTGGAGGCACTTTAATCAGTTCGAGAAACAATCGACTTTCAAGTCTTAAACAAAAGCCACCGGTTTTAGCGTCAAAGTGATTATGCACTGTCGTTTAACCGGTGGCTTTCTTAATATAACATCAACTATGGGAATTGTTGACCGTTTTCTGGATTATGTGTCATGGGACACCCAGAGCGATGATATGACCAATATGACACCCTCGACTCCGGGACAGATGGATTTTGCCATACATCTCAAGGGGATACTGGAGGAGATGAAGTTGAGCGATATATCGCTCGACGACAACGGATATCTTATGGCTACACTGCCGGGAAATATCACTGACCGCAAGGTGCCGACGGTGGGATTTATCGCACATGTCGATACATCTCCCGATATGTCCGGAAAGCATGTGCGTCCACGTATCGTGAAGGATTACGACGGAGGTGATATCATGCTTAATGAAAAACTCGATATGGTGCTTTCACCAAAGGATTTTCCTGAACTGGAGCACTATAAAGGGCAGGATCTTATCGTGACCGACGGAACGACGCTGCTCGGTGCCGATGACAAGGCCGGAATCGCAGAGATCATAACAGCGGTATCATATCTTCAGGAGCACCCCGAGATCAAGCATGGTGATATACGCATAGCTTTCAATCCCGATGAGGAAATCGGCCTTGGCGCACACAAGTTTGATGTGGAGCATTTCGGTGCAGATTTCGCTTATACAATGGATGGCGGTGAGATCGGTGAACTCGAATATGAGAACTTCAATGCCGCAATAGCAAAAGTGACGTTCAAGGGTCGCAATGTGCATCCGGGCTATGCCAAGCACAAGATGCTCAACTCGATGCGTGTGGCCAACCAGTTCATCATCATGCTTCCCCGCTGGGAGACTCCGGAGCACACCGAAGGATATGAAGGATTTTATCATCTCACATCCATCTCTGGCAGCGTGGAGGAGACTGTGCTGACATATATCATAAGGGATCATGACCGTGATCGTTTTGAGCGCCGCAAAAAGGAGCTTGAGCATCTTGCACGCAAAATCAATAATGAGTTCCCCGGCTGTGCCTCGATCGATATCAAGGATCAGTATTACAATATGCGCGAGAAAGTCGAGCCTGTGATGTATATAGTCGATATAGCCAAAGAAGCCATGATCGCAGCCGATGTGACACCTCGCGTCGTACCAATCAGAGGCGGTACAGACGGGGCGCAGCTTTCGTTCAAGGGACTCCCGTGTCCCAATATATTTGCCGGAGGCCTTAATTTCCACGGTAAATATGAATTCCTGCCCATTCAGTCGATGGAAAAAGCTGCGCAGGTGGTTGTTGAAATCGCCCGTCTTGTCGGAGAAAAACAGTTTTGAATCGATGAAAACACTTGTCGTGATAACCGGTCCGACGGCATCGGGTAAAACCAGAGCGGCGGTCGAGGTCGCCAAGGCTTTGGGATGCGAGATTATTTCGGCTGATTCACGGCAGATGTTTGCAGATATACCTATTGCCACCGCAGCCCCTACCTGTGAGGAAAGAGCTGTGGTGGCTCATCATTTTGTCGGGAATTTACCGCTTGATGCATACTATAGCGCAGCCTGCTTTGAAGAGGATGCATTAAGTCTGCTTTCAGATCTTTTCAAACGGTCGGACTATGCTGTCATGTGCGGCGGCTCGATGCTATATGTAGATGCTGTCACCAAAGGGATAGACGAAATGCCGACCATATCCGATGAGGTGAGAAGCCGGGTGGCAGAATTGCTTGACATGGAAGGTTCCGACGGACTTCTTGCAAGGTTGAGGCTAAGCGACCCGGAATATTATGAAGTTGTCGA
>JAIDKP010000358.1 GCA_029051445.1 Muribaculaceae bacterium
GTCCGCCTGTGATCGAGCTTAGAGCCGTAGAGTAGGAGCCTGTCGGAGATATCTTTCCGGCAGGCTCCCTCTTGTTCGCCCGACAAGGGCATGATACTCGATTGTCAATAGCTGTGTGTTACTTCTGTACGTTCATGAGCCGCTTCCATTTTATGTATCCCGCCATGCATATGGCCGTGTATATGAAATAAAGCACGGCATAGAAGTATATACCCTTGTAGATGAACAGACCCACGCAAACTGCGTCGACTGCCATCCATGCCCACCATTGCTCGATATATTTCCTTGCAAGCAGCCATGTGGCGGTGATCGACAGTGCGGTAGTAAATGCATCGATCCAGGGTACTGTGCTGTCGGTGAGGTATATGAGTATGGCGGCTATGCCGAAATAGATAGCAGCGCTCACTGCTGCCCACGGCAACCACACACGGCTCGGCGTGTGGGTGATCGGCAACTCGCTTTTCTTCTGCTTCTCCGTGCGGTGGCTTTTATGGCGGGTCCAGTGCCAGTAGCCGTAGATCGCCATGATGAAATAGTAGATGTTTATGCCGAAATCGGCATAGATGCCCGCACGGTAGTAGACCCATATCGAAATTGCCGGCATGATTATCGTGGCGATCCACACTTTGGCGTTGGCGTGGTACTCGTAGTAGATATAAAACAAGCCGGTGATAAAGCCGAGAACCTCAAGACCGCGGTCGGGAGTCCACCACGCGACAAAGTCGCTGAGCCACTGTTGTAGAAGTTGCATGCGTGTCAGAATTTAAGTGATATGGAGGCCATTACATTTGTAGGAGCCTGAGCGGCATAGCCGGCGTAGCGGTATATGTTTTTCGATCCGTCGGAACCGACATGATACCCTGCTCCGGCATAACCGTTGTTCTCGTATGTGGCGTTGAATAGATTGTATATCGTGAGACCCACACGCAACTCTTTTACCGACGGTATCGACCTTGTTGTGTAGGCAAGGCGGAGATCGCTCACGCAGTAAGCTTTGAGCTTCTGCTCGTCATTGCCTGTGTTGGTCAGATACTGTTTTCCCACATACTTTGTCGTGAGTGTGGCGTCAAATGCTTTCAGAAAATGGAAGTTGAAAGCGTTTGCTGCTGTCACATCTGGAGAAAATGCAATCGGGGTCGAGCCAAGATCAAAGGCGATGGGGTTAGTCCACTCATCTTCATAGATATACTCTGTGAAGTTTTTTATGCGGTTGCGTGAAAACGATGCGCTCAGCTCCCAGTCAAACCATCCGGTGGGTTTAAGTGCGCCCTGAAGTTCGATGCCTGTACGATAGCTTTCAGGTACATTCACGCTTATGGCGTTTCCTGTGTCCGATAGTTGTCCTGTAGCCACAAGCTGGTCTTTGTAATCCATGTAGTAGAGATTGACACCGACCTGAAATATTTGTCCGTTCAGTTGCCAGCCAAGTTCATAGTCCATGAGTCGCTCAGGAGTCGGAGCCATCTCCGGATCACAGTCGATGAAATTGTCGCGGGTAGGCTCTTTGTGAGCCACACTCCACGATGCGAATACTCTGTTGCGTCCGTCGCGGCTTGTGTAGTTGAGTCCGAGTTTGGGATTGAAAAAGTTGTAGCTGCGGTCTATGGTAAGACGTTGCATCCCGTCGGTATTGTAGTCATAGGTATCCGACGTTCCTTTGATAGTGTAGCCTATGTGGCGGTATTGCGCGTCGGCCAGTCCCGACAGCCCATCCACGATATCTGCGCTGACACGTGCATAGATGTTGGCATCGGTCTTGTCGCCGGTGTTGCGGTAATACTCCTGAAGCGGGTCGATCGGTCCTACAT
>JAIDKP010000359.1 GCA_029051445.1 Muribaculaceae bacterium
AGGTATGGCAATGCTATATGGACGAACGTCCTACTGAAAAACGTCTTGTCAACACCATGCGCGCCTCTATGCCTTCTATCGGCTCCGACATGACAACGCTTACGATCGTTGTTGAAAATGAACTTCAGCGCAGTCTTATGGAGGAGGAGAAGGCAAGGCTTATTCCATATCTGCATAAAAATCTTGACAACGATTTTGTTACGCTCGATGTGAAAGTAAATGCAGGTGACGGGTCTCCCCGAACATGGACCGACCGTGAAGTCTACATGCACCTGCTTGAAAAAAATCCACAGATGGCCGATTTCATAAAGGAGATGGATCTTCGTCTTTCATAAAAACAGTATCACATCATTATATGATTGTGAAATCCAGGTTAAATAAAGGGTCGTTATCTCTGTGGAAATATATATATTTGCAGTGCAATTCGAATCATATACCGAACAGCAACTTTGTCAACAGCAAAAATAGCGGGTATATTACGTCAACGTGACTACTCGCCCAACCACATAGGCAATGACGCGGCTATCATGAATGCCGTACGCGACCAGCTGCGCAAACGTGGCTGTGAGGTCACGCTGTACAGTGAGGAACAGTTCGGCTCGATGGACGACATCGGTCTTTCAGAACTCAAGAAAATGGACTGCATTCTTTCGATGTGCAGATCTCCTAAATGTGTTGATCGTCTGAAACAACTCGAAAAAGAGGGTGTGTATGTAGAAAATTCCGGATCGGGCATAGAGAATTGCCGCCGTGAACGCATGAGCCGTATTCTTGTAGGTCATGCCATACCTTATCCTGTGAATTTCACAGTAGATACCGACAAGTCCATGCTCTCTCGTCTTCAAGAACTGAACATAGGCAAATGCTGGATCAAGCAGGCCGATTTCCACTCGATGCATAAAGAGGATGTCACATTTGTGCGTCATGCCGAAGAGGCACAGGAGGTTCTTCATGAGTATTTTTTACGCGGCATACGCCGTGCGGTCATCAACGAGCATGTGGTAGGTGATCTTATCAGATTCTATGGAGTCAGAGGCATGAGTTTCTTCCATTGTTTTCTCCCGATGGATGCAAGAAATTACGGTACTGATGTCCCTGACAATACAGATGAGTCGAAAACCGGTCTGAATCACACCAAACTAAAGAATTTGTGTGAAAGAGCTGCAGAGGCACTTGAGATTGAGGTCTACGGCGGCGACTGCATGCTTCTTCCTTCGGGTGAATTTATGATAATCGATGTGAATGACTGGCCAAGTTTTGCTCCATGCCGAAAAGAGGCAAGTTCTGCTATAGCCCGCCATGTACTACGCAAAATCAAGCAACTAAAAGGAGGTCGATAACGTATGCATAAAAAAATAAAGCATATTGGTCGTCACCTGGTCTACAGCAATGATTTTGTAAGCACTTTCCTTAGATCCGGCGTATCTTCACAGACTTCGGGACTTGTGGATTTTGTGGTGAGTTTCGTGATGTTCAAATGGTTGTTTCTCACTCCACTTATATCGGCAGGAATAGGTGCAATAGCCGGCGGTATAGTAAATTTTTTGCTAAACTACCGGTTTACGTTCAGAGTAGAAGACTGCCCATGGAAGGCTCTTGCCGCCAAATTCGCACTTGTCTGGGCCGGCAGTCTTTTTCTCAATGCGAGCGGTACACAATTGATGTATTGGATTTTATGCCGATGGCATCTTCTGGAGACTATAGGTTTCAAACCTGACGGCTACTTCTCTGCCGCCCGCCTCCTTGTCGCTATAATAGTCTCTCTCGGCTTTAATTTCACGTTGCAACGATACTTTGTCTACCGCAAAACACGGTTTGACAACATCGCGCTCGCCATGACCAATTTGGTAATGCACGGACGTACTCATATCAACAAATAAATATCACTCTTAACGAGATATGAATTTCAAGGAACTTAAAGAAAACTACAGAAGCACTCTGAAGAGTTCGGATACAGAAGAAACCATAGATTTGTGTTTCTATCGCCCTGTAGGATACATGTGGGCTCTTATCGCCAAAAAACTCGGCATACATCCCAACACCATAACAATCGCATCTATATTTCTCGGTGTCGGAGCCGGTGTGATGATGTACTACAATGATCTTTTGATCAATATGCTCGGCATGGTGCTTCTTGTATGGGCAAACTCCTATGACAGCGCCGACGGCCAGCTTGCCCGCATGACCAAACAGTATTCGCAACTTGGACGCATACTTGACGGTGTGGCCGGCGATATCTGGTTTGCCGCGATATATGTGGCTATCTGTCTGCGTGAGCCTCACACATCACTGTTTTTCAATCAGTATCCCTGGCTTATATGGGTAATGGCTGTATCTGCCGGCTTCTGCCACGGCAAACAGGCTGCCATGGCTGATACGTATCGCCAGTTCCATCTTCTGTTTGTGAACGGAAAGAGTGAGCTTGACAATTCAGCAGATCTTAAAAAACAGCTTTCTGAAACTCCCAAAAGTCAGTGGTTCAAACGACTTACTCTCACTTTCTACAGAGGCTACACAATGCAGCAAGAGGCTACAAGCCCATCAATGCAGAAACTCCGCCGCGAAATAAATCAGAAATGGCCTGACGGAAATATCCCCCAGTGGTTCAGAGATGAATTCCGTGCAGCGTCTAAGCCTCTGATGAAGTTCACCAATATTCTTACTTTCAACTGGCGCGCAATAACTCTGTTTGTATCGCTGCTTCTCCAGATGCCTTGGCTGTATTTTGCCGCTGAACTTACTGTATTCAACTTTATCATGCTTTATATGATAATGAGACATGAGCGTATCTGCCGCCGGTTTATCAAGAAAATAGAGGAGCTTTGATGCTCGTGAATGCCACAATGTCGGCATGACGTAGTGTCGCGAGCAAATATACAAATACTTCAAGCAGAACGCACATATTGTGTATTTCTGCTTGAAGTATCTTGTTTTATATTGTATAAGTCTATTGAATATTCATAATACAATATCATCAATCATGTATTATTTTAAAATAATTATAAAATAGTTAAGTTATTTTTTTGTTTTTAAGGTATTATTCTATATATTGCAGGCGGAAACAATCTTATTGCTTTAGCCGGTTTCAAAGAATTGGGTTATAGTAATGCAGAACTTGAAAATTTCATAGTGCCACAGTGTATTGCATATCTAAATTCTGAAGGCCCTGTATATATCACTGGAGTATCATATAGAGAAGGTCATGCATGGGTTGTTGACGGATATGACAACTACTCAACCGCTTATGATTACTTCAATGCGGATACAGGAGAGTACGCATTCACACGTCAGAATTCTGTGGTATACACATATCTCCATTTTAATCTCGGTTGGGGCGGAAAGAGTGATGCATACTATTTATGCGATGGCACAAACAATGGAGAATCGGGACTATATAAAAATTTCTCTACTTTTGAGTTCAATTCTTACAATCAAATAATTTCAGGGATAAAACAATGAGACAGATTAAACAGTTGTTATGGATGCTGCTGGGAGTGGTGGCATTCATAGGGTTCACATCGTGTGATGATGATATTGTAAAGTACCACAATAAAGAAGAGGTCTCAGGAGAGACCGGAAAGGATGATATCAGTGATCTAAAGGATATTCTTATTACCAATTATTTTTATACCTTACGTGTTTACATTGAAGATGAAGCGGGTAATGATGTAGTTGATAAATGGTGTAATCTAAATGATTCTGAAAAAGAATATATACTGACAGAAACATGCAAAAAATGTTCAGGTAAAAGCAGTCTTCAATCAGGAGGGAGTAATCCAAAACATTTCCTTATCAGCGCAAATCTGGCATATATCTATAAAGATGACTTTGTCGTAGAACACTTCAGGGTCTTTAAAGATGATGCCGAGGGATTGACATTCAATGGAATTTGTATTGACTATGACTGGAATGGCAAGGGTGCAATAGAATATACATTCAAAGGTGTAGATATTCCAATAAAGGAGGAAATTGGTAGAACATACTACAACTACGAAGATGGGAAATACTACACAGATGAAGACTATGTTTCACCCTACTCCGAGATAACGCTTGTGCGGCACAACGACGGAACATATACTGTGAAATAATAATTTAGTGGAAGGAAGCTGTTTCAAAAAGGTTTCTTACATGGGAAATACTACATCCAGTTTGTGGGCGTACTGTCGCACGCCACTACTTTTGGGGTGGCGTTCAGAGATCTCGGAATACTCGAATACTATGTGAGTGAACTTTTTTCAGACGCGATTTAAAAATTCCGGGCACACCGTAAGGTGTACCCGGGTATAGAGCTGCGATGCTTTTCGGGCAGTGGGGTATTACTTGTAGATGGCGGTGAAGATAACGCTTACGTTGTAGGTCTTTTTAATCAGCGGGAATGTGTTGAGCGATTCGAGTGATGCGCCGCCTGCATCCATAGCTTCCTCTGTAACCATGTCGTTCATCATCGCGGCAGACTTTAACATGCGTGGCTGCACTACAGTGGTCATCACGGGCATGTTGCCGTCGACAATCTGCTGTGGTTCACCAAGAGTGCCGTTATAGGTCTGCACCATATACGCAGCCTTTTCCCGCGCATCCCCAAGAGCCTGCACACGTCCCTTACGGTCGTACTGATCCATTTCTTTGTTTTTCATCTCGCCGAATGACATCAACGCTACTCCCTGCTTGTCGAGAGCAGAGATGAACTTAGTGAGCTGAGCCGGTTCGGTAAGCTTAATGTCATATTGTTTTGATACGAGATAGGGTGCATTGCGCCAGCGCCAATAGTCGCCAAGCTCTGATATGTTTATGTCGTCTTTGGAAAGACCGGCTTTGTCAGCCGCGCGAATGACGCGATCTTCAAGCGTGGCTATGTCGACAAGAGTATACTTGATATCCTTTTTTTTGCCCTCGTAGACTTTATCGCCTACCTTGAACTGGAATTTTGCATCGGGCAATGTAGAGTCGAAAAGCGACTGATCAAACACTATGTTGGAAGAGTAATCGCCGTAGTCTACGAAAATCTTACCCTTGAAATCTATCTGATGATATTCTTTTTCTGTCAGTAGCAGATGAACTTCGTCGGGGACGATCGAGAGTTCAGCCTTACCTGAGACCAATATCGTATTCTGTGCGACAAGAGAGGGAATGAATGCAGAGAGCATAAGAGCAATTAAAAATGTTTTCTTCATAGAATAAAGAGTTTAACTTTTGGTATAACAATCAAGATAATGAAAAGATCACTGACGGCGTCCGGGTGATGTGAGTATATCCATTATGAGTTCTTCCTGAAGCAGGAACGGGTTGCGTCGGCTGCCATTTCCTTTTGCCGCGGCATCAAATCTTCTGATAAGTGAAATAATATCTATCAGCTGCCACGGATTATAGTTGCGTTTACACAGAATGATATCCGACAATTGCCATGTGCCTCTCAGACCGAGCGCGTTGACTATATTCTGGTCACCTCCGGGTGTGTAGTATGCCACAAGTGCCGATGAAAAGAGGTCAAAGAGGGTCACGGATGTAACAGCCCACGGATTGTTTTTCTGATTGGCAGTGAAATACTTTGCAATTTTTATAGCTTTAACAAAATCTCTTCCGGCCAATGCACGCCTCAACTCATAGTTGTTGTATTCGGTGCTTACTCCGATAAGGCTTTCGACACTCTCAGGTGTCACCGTCGCCCCTTCTCCAAGCGCCACACTCATTTTTGCGACTTCGTTGTAGATGCGCGACAAGTCGGTACCTACAAAATCCCTTATCATCTCAAGCGCCTTGGGCTCGTAGCGCAAATTGCGCGAATTGAGGAAGTCAATCAGAATAGCGCTTATCCTGCTTTCTTTTTCTTTCTTGAATTCAATGTCTACCCCACCCCCTTTTTTCAGTGCAGCAACAAACTCCTTGCATGAGGGATTTTCTCCACGCGCCGCCACAACGAGCAGAGTTGAGTGAGAAGGATTGGCCACATACGCTGCAAGTTTGTTGAGCCACTTTCCTCCGGCAGTCTGCGCTTCACGCACGACAACTACCAACCTCTCGGCCATCATAGGATAACGACGGCATATATCCATAATGTCGTCGGGTGTTTTCTCGGCAGCATAGAAAGTGAACATGTTGAAAGGTCTGTCATTTTCAGGTAATAATTCAGAAAACAACTTAACCAGTTCATCAATGAAGAAACCTTCTTCTCCATGCAGATAGTAGACCGGCGCGATCTTGCGCGCCGCAATCTGCTTCTTGATGGTATCAACAGGATTTTCCATATAACAAAGATATGTAAATTGTGTTTATAAGCTGTCGACAAAGTGTGGATAATGCTAAAAAAAGTGTTGAAACAGATGTTAAAAAAGCATGCTGATATCAACACCTGCCAGAGTATAAAAAATGGAATCTCACAAGTGTTGAAAAGCACGCATGATATCATCGCCAGCCCCTGTGTTTCTAAACAAGGTTTTCTACACTTTTTAAGCTGTTTACAATCAAAAATTATTAACTTTGCAAGAAATCAACAATGTGTTTATAAAGTTGTATCTAATTGATTCATATAAGAGTCATATGTAGATAAAGCTATGATAACGCATAAATGAAGGATGATAATTGACAAAGCCAAACCATCTCCCAAAAAGTTGTGTGCCGTTGTCAACATCCATTATTACTATTCCTAAAAATTTTTTTTCAAAGAAAATATTTAATAAAAAAATAATAATGAAAGCCGACGATAAGTGCAGTTGCGGTGAATCACTGAAGGATGAGATCCTGAGGCTGAAGAAAGAGAGGGGCGCTGTGATACTCGCCCACTATTATCAGCATGGAGATATACAGGATCTTGCTGATTTCATAGGCGACAGTCTGGCACTCGCTCAGATAGCCCGCACTCTCAAGGAGGATGTCATAGTGCTCTGCGGTGTTCATTTCATGGGTGAGACAGCTAAAATACTTTGCCCGGAGAAGACTGTGCTTGTACCTGACGAGAATGCCGGCTGCTCACTTGCCGACAGTTGTCAGGCCGATGATTTCGCCAGGTTCATAAATGATCATCCCGGTCACACAGTGTTGAGCTATGTGAATACATCGGCTGCAGTGAAGGCTCTCACCGATATAGTGGTGACTTCGTCTAACGCTCTGTCGATAGTAAGCAAGCTTCCTGATGAAACTCCTATCATATTCGGACCTGACAGAAATCTCGGTAGCTACATAAACGGTGTTACCGGGCGCAATATGGTTCTGTGGGACGGGGCCTGCCACGTCCACGAGCAGTTTTCGGTCGAGAAGCTTATCGAGCTGAAGAAAGAGTATGGCGATGCTGAGGTTCTCGCCCATCCCGAGTGCAAAAAAACGGTGCTTATGCTGGCGGATGTCGTAGGTTCGACAGCAAAACTTCTCAAGCACAGTCAGGAGAGCGATTGCAAGAAATTTATTGTCGCTACCGAAAGCGGAATTCTTCATGAGATGCGCAAGTCGTGTCCCGACAAGGAATTCATACCAGTTCCTCCGAGCGACAGCAGCTGCGGATGCAATGACTGCAGTTACATGAAGCTTAACACTCTTGAGAAACTTCGCGATTGCCTGAAGAATATGTCGCCTGCGATAACTGTGGACCGTGATATCGCAGAGAAGGCAGTGAGGCCTATAGAGAGAATGCTCGAGATGAGCAAGTGAATTGGCCATTTAACACAGATAAAGTAAAAAGAAAGATATAATTTTGCCAATCATGGAATACAATCACAGAGATATAGAATCACGCTGGCAGCAGCAGTGGAAGAATGACAATACATACAAGACGGATATTGATAACAGCCGCAAGAAATATTATGTTCTGGATATGTTTCCCTATCCGTCGGGTGCAGGATTGCATGTAGGTCATCCGCTCGGATATATCGCTTCGGATATATATTCACGTTTCAAGCGTCTTCAGGGTTTCAATGTGCTTCATCCGATGGGGTATGACGCTTATGGTCTTCCTGCCGAGCAGTATGCCATACAGACGGGCCAGCATCCGGAGAAAACCACCAACGACAATATCAAGCGCTATAAGGAGCAGCTTGAGAAAATAGGGTTCTGTTATGACTGGAGTCGTGAGATAAGAACTTGTGATCCGGAGTATTACAAGTGGACACAGTGGGCTTTTGAGCGCATGTTTGAGTCGTACTACGACACGAAGCTCAACAAAGCGATGCCCATAAAGTCGCTTACAGAGCATTTTGAAAAAGAGGGAAGCCAGGGTGTGAACGCCGCTTCGGGCCGTGAGCTTAATTTCACCGCCGAGGAGTGGAACGACATGAGCGAGAAGGAGCAGAGCGATGTGCTTATGAATTACCGTCTGGCTTATCTCGGCAATACAATGGTGAACTGGTGTCCGGCCCTCGGAACGGTGCTTGCCAATGACGAGGTAAGCGAGGGTGTTTCGCTTCGCGGAGGCTATCCTGTTGAACAGAAGCTGATGTATCAGTGGTGTCTGCGTGTATCGGCCTATGCCCAGCGTCTGCTCGACGGTCTTGATACAATAGACTGGACTCCGTCGCTCAAGGAGACACAGCGCAACTGGATCGGTCGCAGCGAGGGAGCCGAGATGAAGTTCCCGGTGGACGGCAACGACGATGTGGTAATGGAAATCTTCACCACCCGTGCCGATACTGTGATGGGTGTGACCTTCATGGTGCTTGCTCCCGAGAGCAAATATGTGGACCAGCTCACTACCCCTGAACAGCGTGCCGAGGTTGACGAATATATCAAGTCGATCAAGCACAAGACCGAGCGTGAGAGAATGATAGACAAGAAGGTCACCGGTGTATTTACGGGTGCCTATGCCATCAATCCGCTTACAGGAAAGAAAATACCTGTGTGGGTGAGCGACTATGTGCTTGCCGGCTATGGAACAGGTGCCATCATGGCAGTGCCTGCACACGACAGCCGCGACTATGCGTTTGCAAAGAAATTCAATCTCGATATAATACCTCTTATCGAGGGTGCCGACGTGAGCGAGGAGAGTTTTGACGCCAAAAGCGGCATAATGATCAACAGTGACGGCGGCGAGCTGAATCTGAACGGTCTTGAGGTAAAGGATGCCATAAAGAAGGCCAAGGAATTTGTAGAGGAGAAAGGGATAGGCAAGGTGAAGGTGAACTATCGTCTCCGCGATGCCATATTCAGCCGTCAGCGCTACTGGGGCGAGCCTTTCCCTGTATATTACAAGGATGGTATCCCTCATCTGCTCGGAGAGGACAAGCTGCCTCTTCTTTTGCCAGAGGTAGACAAATATCTTCCGACAGAGAGCGGTGAACCTCCACTTGGCCGCGCAAAGAACTGGATGACCGAGGATGGGTATCCGCTGGAGCTCTGCACCATGCCCGGTTTCGCCGGATCGAGTGCCTACTATCTTCGTTACATGGATCCTCACAACAACGAGGCGCTTGTGTCGAAGGAGGCCAATGAGTACTGGCGTAATGTGGATCTCTATATAGGAGGTACGGAGCATGCTAC
>JAIDKP010000036.1 GCA_029051445.1 Muribaculaceae bacterium
TAGAAATATAGGTCGTAGGAACCGTCAAGGCGTCCGAGTCCTTCGACTTCGTTTTTTACAGCATGTGAGCTTATTGGCAAGGGTAAGGTAGGTGATTGCGTTGGTGTCCTGCGCGCCATTGTAGTAGTCGTCATAGGAACCGAACGCTTGTCCGAGTCCATGGTTGTAGTACAGCATGGATGTTACACCGTCGAAGCGGAATCCGTCGAAGTGGAACTCGTCGAGCCAGTATTTGCAGTTGGAGAGAAGGAAGTGTAGAACTTCGTTTTTGCCGTAGTCAAAGCATAGTGAATCCCACGCCGGATGCTCGCGCCTGCTGTCTCCGTAGAAATATAGGTCGTAGGAACCGTCAAGGCGTCCGAGTCCTTCGACTTCGTTTTTTACAGCATGTGAGTGCACGATATCCATAATCACGGCAATTCCAAGCTGATGGGCTCTGTCGATGAGGCTGCGCAGGTCGTCGGCGGTTCCGAATCTTGACGACGGTGCAAAGAAACTTGACACGTGGTAGCCGAATGATCCGTAGTAGGGGTGTTCCTGTATGGCCATAATCTGTATGGCGTTGTAGCCGTCGGCAGCTATGCGCGGCAGGATCAGATCCCTGAATTCGGCATAGGTTCCGATTCCCTCGCGTTCCTGTGCCATACCTATATGGCACTCGTAGATGAGTAGCGGGCGTGTATCGGGTATGAATTCTTCGGTCTGCCAGCGATATGCTACGGTGTCATCGACAACTTCGGCCGAGAAAATATGTGTGACCGGATCCTGCACGACACGTGTGGCATATGCCGGTATGCGTTCTCCGCAGCCTCCGTCCCATCGGACGAGCATTTTGTATTTCTGTCCCGGACGAATGACACCGTCGGGTATGTCTATCTCCCACACACCGTTGTCGATGCGGTTCAGGGCGAAGGTGTCGGTCTCTTTCCAATCGGAAAAGTCTCCGATCAGGTGTATTGCTTTGGCGTTTGGTGCCCATTCCCGAAACTTCCAGCATCCGGCCTTCGCGTCGCGGTGCAACCCGAAGAATTTATGAGCGTTAGCAAAGTCGGAGAGTGATCTCACTCCTTTGCGTGGGCGTCCGCCGAGAAGGTTTATCTCTTTGTCGACAGCGTCCTGATGACGTCCTTTGATGGCTTCGGCATAGGGGTTCAGCCAAGGGTCGTTCTTGATGAGCGCGAGCTGTCGTGGCGGTCGTGATGTGGTGGTTTTCGGGTGTTTCATAATGTCAGTCAAGGATTAGATATACTGCCGTTTTCGGCAAGTGGATTCCAGCCCTGTGCCCTGAGCTGAAT
>JAIDKP010000360.1 GCA_029051445.1 Muribaculaceae bacterium
ATTTTCAGAATTCGATCGTCGTTGAACTTATCTTCTTCAACCATTTATTGTCTTAGAATTGCGTTACTTGAAATATTTAATTCGAACAAAGATAATAAATCTCAAGGATAAATCCTAAAATTTTCCATCTTGCATAGCACAGCCATCCCCAAGGAATACAACACCCTTGGCTAAAGCACCTTAGAAACGCTTTTACACTTCAAGAGCGCCGACAAGGTCATTGATATCAGCAACTCCATGCCGGTCACAGTAGTCAGCGATATAGTCAACAATTTCAGATGTAACAGCCGGATTGACAAAGTTACATGTGCCGACCTCTATCGCCGATGCCCCTGCAAGTATAAATTCCATAGCATCACGGCCACAGGATATTCCACCAAGACCGATCACCGGTATCCCGACCGCTTTGGCGACCTGCCACACCATCCTGACTGCCACAGGCCTTACAGCAGGCCCCGAAAGACCACCCGTAACAGTCGACAGACAAGGACGCCGACGTTCGACATCGATAGCCATTCCAAGCATAGTGTTTATCAGCGAGACACTGTCGGCACCTTCATCCTCAACAGCCTTAGCAATCGACACTATATCTGTTACATTAGGAGAGAGTTTTACTATCAGAGTCTTTTTCCATGCCTCCCTCATTGCTTTTGTCACACCGCCGGCCCCTTCGGTAGTAGTACCAAAGGCCATCCCCCCCTGCTTGACATTAGGACATGAGATATTCACCTCTATAGCCCTGATACAGTCAAGCGGAGAAAGCTTTTCAGCCACCGCGACATAATCAGAGATACTTGCGCCGGAGACATTAACTATGATCTCACTGTCATATTTAAGCAGTCGCGGATATATATTCTCGACAAAATAGTCGACACCCTTGTTCTGCAACCCTACTGCATTCAACATACCCGACGGTGTTTCAGCCATACGGGGATAAGGATTTCCCTGGCGCGGCTCAAGCGTAGTCCCCTTGACAATAAAGCCGCCAAGCTTTGAAAGATCCACAAAATCAGCAAACTCTTCTCCGAAGCCAAACGTTCCAGATGCCGTAAGCACCGGATTCTTTATCTTGAGACCACCCCCTATCTCAACGTTCAATCTTGCCATTTCAACACATTTATATTAAAGACAGGTCCTTCCTTACATACACACACGTTCCCCTGGTCAACCGTAGATTCGACGCAGCACAGACAAGCCCCAAGACCACATGCCATGAGATTCTCCAGCGAGACCTCACAGTCATTTCCGACCTCCCGACATACACTTGCCACCGTTTTCATCATCATCAGCGGACCGCAACACGCCACCAGATCCCATTTCTCACGAAGAGCCGGATGCGACGCGGCATAACCTTTTACCCCCTCACTGCCATCATCTGTCGAAACCAGCACCTGACACACCTGTCCCAGTTCATCGACAAGCATAAGATCATCCCCGGTCTTGGATGCCTCCAGCACGGAAACCGCCACACCCGACTCAGAAAGCTTACGGGCAAAGTAGAGCATCGGTGCAATTCCTACACCTCCGCCAACCAACAGAACGCGGCTCCCTCTTTCAGGCAAAGTAAATCCCTTTCCCAAAGGAAGCACAACATTAACAACAGAACCCGCAGTCATGCCACACAGCCTATCTGTCGCCTTTCCGGCATTCCTTACAAGCAGCCACAATTCATTACCTACAACATTACACACTGATATCGGACGCCGAAGAAAAACGCCGGGCGCTTCAACTCCGACCTCAACAAATTGACCGGGATATATCTCAGGAAGCTCGCCCTCAACCGGAGCCAAGACAAGCAGTCGACACGATGCAGAAGCCATTGTATTGCGCTTCACCATCATATCCATCACACTTTTTATACTCATATTATATTTGTTTTATGCAAATATATAAAGAATATTCGACGATAAGAAGAGCAAAAGTCGGCCTTTAGACCAGGATGCGATGGCAAAGCCACTTATTTGAGTCAAATATACGAAGAATATTCTACGAAAGAAGAATAATAAAAACAGTTACAGCAACCACACATCAGCCACAGCGCGATCAACCCCTCAAAATTCATTGCAACCAAGCAACCTTAACCGAACAAATCAGGCCGGATAGAAAGATTGAAAACTATTATCACTATAAAACACAACTATATTGGATATACGCTTTCCCTCTCCTTGATTAACGGCAATAGACACTGCCTGACCATTATGCCCGCCACCGACAACAACAGAGTTTTCATGTTTAGACACCATACCATCCGACGGGACAAAGCATTCCGTTCCGGCGGAAGCCTCATCTAATTCGTCATTACGGTCAAAAAACTCAATTATCCCGGATTTATCTTCACTGTGATCTGCACCGGAACGGCCAAATTCATCTTCATTCAGCTGATTTTCAAACAGCGACACATCTCTCACCTGGTCATTTTCCACATTTTTACCTTCTGAGAATTCAATATTTTCAGAAATCTCCATACTTCCCTCGCCAAACATCAGCCAATACACCGATAACTTTGGAAATGCCGCATGGATTTTCGCAACCACCTCATCACTGACTTTTTTATTTCTACCGTTAAGCAGTTGCGAAAGTGTCGGCCGCGCTATACCACAGATATCCGCAAACTGCGTAATCGGAATATTAGTAGCTGTGATGTATTTTTTCAGTCGCGAAACGAGATCCATTTTAATTGAGATGTATTTGTAATCCACATTTAATAGTTACAAATGTAATCTCATCAATTGTAATATGCAAATTATTTCAAACTAAAAATTATTTACATTTCAAAACCAAAACACACAATCGTAATCACACACCCGTGCATTTGCAAACAAACGATTTATAGCACTACTTCACTATATAGATGCTACATCACTACATTACAGCATACTGCAGCTAAATTTCACCCGTCAATCTTAACTATGCCCGTGTTTGTTATTAAATCTACACTTTTAATGCAAAATGTGTGACATAACCAACTGATTCAATCTATTATACACATACATCAAATAGATGTTAAGTCGTAAAAATTCACAATTGCAATACACCTTCCCTGCTGCATATACACATGTCCGTAGTTCTTAATTTGTAATTAGGTAACATAGTTTTCAATTTGCAATTACATATTTACAGTCCTAAACACTATCCTTTAATTCCGTTTCGCATATTTATAGGACTTGATAGTTGCAAATGTAATCACATGCACAAGCATTGATTTACGCATCCAAAATGATTTTACCTGCTTACATCAATTTTCTATGTTGTTTCTATATGCATCTATATTGTATTACGCTTAAAACGGCATCTTGTTTGCCAATACGCTTAATTATCAGAGAGTTTTAACATTGAATAAACAAATTTAGCCTCTGATAAATCATTTTTTGCAACTCACCTTGTATAATTCTCCAAATATCCAATTTAATCAAAGATATCCCCTCCATGTCTTGAATATAAAAAACGATCGATTATAAAAATCAAGTGTATGCCGCATGCAATTCGCATGCACACACTTAAAATTACTATATAATGGGTATAGCTATGACAAATATAAGTGCTAATTTTGTGACATGAGACTTTCTGATCTGAAACCTGGAGAGGAAGCAGTAATTATCCGACTGCATGGCTACGGCGCTTTTCGCAAGCGCGTAATGGAGATGGGATTTGTCAAAGGGCGCAAAATCGAGGCTGTGCTTACAGCGCCTCTTAATGATCCTGTCAAATACCGTCTTATGGGATATGAGATATCACTTAGGCGCAATGAGGCAAAAATGATAGAAGTCGCGGAGCTTGATGAGCTCTCCGACACACCGGAGCCAACAGTCCCTATTTCACGAAAGCCCATAGTATCATCTGATGATTACGTAACGGATAAATCCGACAACGAAATACATTCAAAAACCCACACTATAAATGTCGCACTTGTAGGAAATCCCAACTGCGGCAAAACCTCCCTATTCAATATTGCGTCGGGAGCAATGGAACATGTCGGCAATTATAGTGGTGTTACAGTCGATTCAAAAACCGGAACATTCAGACATGGCGGATATGTATTTAATATTGTCGATCTCCCCGGCACATATTCTCTCACATCCTATTCACCGGAAGAGTTATATGTGAGGCGCTATCTGCGCAACCAGTCTCCGGATGTAATCATAAACGTAATAGATGCCTCAAATCTGGAAAGAAACCTCTTCCTAACGACAGAACTGATCGACATGGACCGCAGCATGGTTGTGGCGTTAAATATGTTTGATGAGCTGAGAAACTCCGGAGATACTCTTGACTACAATATGCTTGGTAAAATGATCGGAATACCCATTGTGCCTACAGTGTCAAGCACTGGAGAAGGTATCGACCGGTTGTTTGACACGGTCATACGTGTCTTTGAGCACAAGCATCCGGCCGTCAGGCACATCCATGTCCATCTTGGATCA
>JAIDKP010000361.1 GCA_029051445.1 Muribaculaceae bacterium
GCGTGAAGATCTCCTGAAGCCTCTCCTGCCGACACGAAACATATCATGGCTAAAACTCCGACGAGAAATGGAACGAAATCTTGGGGAAATCACTCTGAGCCATCTGCAGCACATAGTTGCTGTCGGCGAGGAACACATCGCGTCCTTCGCGGTCGGTGGCCATGAACTGATGTTTGCGCCGTTTGAAGTTGGCCAGCGCATCATCATCATCACTTTCAATCCAGCATGCTTTGTAAAGGGAAATTGGCTCCCATCTGCATTGCGCGCCATATTCGTGGAGCAGACGGTATTGTATGACTTCAAACTGAAGCTGTCCGACTGTTCCGATTATCTTTCGTCCGTTGAACTGATTGGTAAATAGCTGTGCCACACCTTCGTCCATGAGCTGCTGTATGCCTTTCTCAAGCTGCTTGGACTTCATGGGGTCGGTGTTTTCGATATACTTGAACATCTCGGGAGAGAAACTCGGCAATCCTTTGAAATGGAGTTCCTCGCCAGATGTCAGTGTATCTCCGATCTTGAATGTCCCGGTATCGGGAATACCTACGATATCGCCGGGCCAAGCTTCATCGACAACATTCTTTTTCTGTGCCATGAATGCTGTGGGTGCGGCAAAACGCAATATTTTTCCGCTTCGTATGTGCTTGTAGGGAGCATTGCGCTCAAACTTGCCTGAACAAATCTTGACGAACGCTATGCATGAGCGATGATTGGGATCCATGTTGGCATGGATCTTGAACACAAACCCGGAGAAAGCCTCTTCTGCCGGCTCGATGCGTCGTTCTACAGCCTCGATAGGTTTGGGAGAAGGAGCGATTTCGACAAAGCAGTCAAGCAGCTCCTTTACGCCGAAAGTGTTGAGTGCCGATCCGAAAAACACAGGTGCGACCTGTCCCTTTAGATATGCCTCACGGTCGAAGTCGGGATAAACTCCGTTGACAAGCTCAAGATCCTCTCGCAGCTGTGCGGCCTCTTTTTCGCCAATAGCCTCATCGACAGCACTGTCGTCGACATTGTCGATCTCGACGCGTTCGCTCACTTTCTGCTTGTCGGGAGTGAAGAGGTCGAGGGTGTTCTCGTAGATGTTGTACACACCTTTGAATTTCTCGCCTATTCCGATCGGCCACGACAGCGGACGGACTGCAATCTTCAGTTCAGCCTCAAGCTCGTCAAGAATGTCAAACGCACCACGTCCCTCACGGTCAAGCTTGTTGACGAATATAATGACAGGTGTGTTGCGCATGCGGCAGACTTCCATGAGCTTGCGTGTCTGCTGCTCGACACCTTTTGCGACATCGACTACAATGATCACACTATCGACAGCTGTGAGTGTGCGGTAGGTGTCTTCTGCGAAATCCTGGTGTCCCGGAGTATCAAGGATATTGATCTTGTAGTCACCGTAGTTGAATCCCATGACAGATGTCGCCACGGATATACCACGCTGTTTTTCAATCTCCATCCAGTCGGAGGTTGCTGTCTTCTTGATTTTGTTGGACTTGACAGCTCCGGCTATGTGGATTGCTCCGCCAAAAAGCAGAAGCTTCTCGGTGAGAGTCGTTTTACCGGCATCGGGGTGGGAGATTATGGCAAATGTGCGTCGTCGCGCTATTTCGTCGGTGAGTGTTGACAAAGCGGTTTAGTCTACGTTGTTTTTACTTTTTCTGTTCTTTTTCCCAGCTGTCTTTAAGCGCGATTGTGCGGTTGAAGACAAGGTGGTCGGGAGTAGAGGAATAGTCGGGGGTGAAGTAGCCGATGCGCTGGAACTGGAATTTTTTTCCATTCTCAGCATTCCGGGCAATAAACGGCTCGACTTTGACACCATCTACCACTATAAGCGACTCGGGATTCAGCATGTCGCGGAAATCGCCTTCCTCGGCAGCCGGATTCTCCACAGCAAAGAGACGGTCATACATTCTCACTGTAGCGTCGACAGCCGTATCGGCCGCTACCCAGTGCAGTGTTCCTTTCACTTTGCGCTGGCTTCCGGGCATACCGCTGCGTGAATCAGGGTCATAGGTGCAGCGAAGTTCTGTGATGTTGCCGTCGGCATCCTTTATAACACCATCCTCCTCGCACTTGATGATGTAGGCACCTTTCAGGCGCACTTCACCGCCGGGGAAGAGGCGGAAGAACTTTTTGGGAGGATTCTCCATGAAGTCGTCACGCTCGATATAGATTTCTCGTGCGAACGGCATGGAGTGTGTCCCTTCTGCCGGATTCTCCGGGTTGTTCTCCATCTCCACAGTCTCGCTCTGTCCTTCGGGATAGTTGGTGATGACGACCTTGAGCGGTTTTATCACAGCCATGCCGCGGGTGGCGATGCTGTTCAGATCCTCGCGCACGGCATGTTCGAGGAGCGAGATGGAGTTGAGGGCCTCATATTTGGTGTAGCCGATCTTGTCGATAAAGTTCCTGATCGATGCCGGTGTGAAACCACGGCGGCGCATGCCCGATATTGTCGGCATACGCGGGTCGTCCCATCCGTCGACGAGTCCTTCCTTCACCAGCTGCAGAAGCTTGCGCTTGCTCATCACTGTATATGTGAGGTTGAGTCGGTTGAACTCAATCTGACGCGGGCAGTAGCTGTCGTCGGCAAGCTCTTTCACGAAGTGCTCATAGAGAGGACGGTGAGGCACAAACTCCAGTGTGCATATCGAGTGGGTGACTCCCTCGAAATAGTCGCTCTGGCCATGGGCGAAGTCATACATCGGATAGACCTTCCATGTAGTGCCGGTGCGGTGGTGAGGAGTCTTGATTATGCGGTACATGATCGGGTCGCGGAAATGCATGTTGGGCGACGCCATGTCGATCTTGGCACGTAGCACGCGCGCGCCTTCCTCAAACTCTCCGTTGTTCATGCGTATGAAGAGATCGAGATTTTCCTCGGGAGTGCGGTTGCGGTAAGGGCTCTCCTGGCCGGGCGTGGTCGGTGTGCCTTTCTGCTGGGCGATCTGTTCCGATGTCTGATCATCGACATATGCCTTTCCCTCTTTGATCAGGCGCACAGCGAGATCCCAGAGCTGCGGAAAGTAGTCCGACGCATAGTATTCGCGGTCTCCCCAGTCGAAACCGAGCCAATGTATGTCTTCACGGATGGAATCGACATATTCTACATCCTCCTTTACCGGATTTGTGTCATCGAAACGGAGATTGCATGTTCCGCCGAACTTTTCGGCCACACCGAAGTCCATGCATATGGCTTTTGCATGTCCGATGTGCAGGTAGCCGTTTGGTTCCGGCGGGAAACGCGTGTTCAGTCGTCCGCCGTTTTTCCCGGCGGCAAGATCATCGGCTACAATCTGCTCAACGAAATTAAGCCCTTTCTTTTCTGCACATTCTTCCTGTGGTATGTTTGTATCTGCCATTGCGGGATAATTTATTTCTGTTTGGTTTTACTTATTGCAAAGTTAATAGAAATAACGGCTTTCTACAATAGCCCGGTCATACAATCGAAATGATATTGTGTTCTCAGCGTCGGTCGGTGTTCCCCTCGTAGTAATTGACATATGCCCTGTTGACAAGTCGCGTGCCGCCGGGAGTGGGGTAGTCGCCTGAGAAATACCAGTCGCCAGGGTGCCCCGGAATAGCCTTATGAAGTCCGTCGAGCGTCTGATAGACAATTTTTATCTCTGATTCTGCATGTTCCGGACGCAGCATCTCTGCAATCTTGTCGGAAATTTCATTGTCGCTGAATGGCTCGTATATCATTTTGACGCAGTTGACCTGTTCTGCAGCCGGTTTCTTGAGCTCGTCGAGGCAGCGGCGATACACTTCGTCAAGACGGCTTTCCATGCCTCGCTCTCTGAGGAGCTCTACTGCGGCTTTGAAAGCAATAAACTCACCCATGCGCGACATGTCGATGCCGTAGCAGTCGGGGTAGCGCACCTGTGGCGACGAGGAGACAACGACAATACGTTTCGGATGCAATCTTTCAAGCATTGACAGGATCGACTGCCGCAAAGTGGTGCCTCTGACGATACTGTCATCGATTACAACAAGATTGTCCACACCGTTTTTGATACAACCGTAGGTTACGTCATAGACATGTGCGGCAAGATCGTTGCGTGAAGAGCCTTCGGCGATGAATGTGCGCAGTTTTATGTCTTTTATAGCGACTTTTTCCACACGCAGTTTCCGGCTCAGTATAGTGTCGATTGTGTCGTGGGAGAGAGTGCCGTCGCATAATGCGGCGTGGAGAGCCTTGGCTTTGCATCGGTTGAGTTCGCGTTCAAGTTCCTCGCACATGCCTATAAATGCGACTTCTGCCGTGTTTGGAATAAACGATATGACGGTATTGTCAAGATCTTCGTCGATAGCCTTGAGGATGTCGGGGA
>JAIDKP010000362.1 GCA_029051445.1 Muribaculaceae bacterium
ATAAATTATAACAATAAGCAGCTTCAAATATACACTTTTTACACCCCCAGACCAAACTTCCACCTTACTATCATCTAATTTAATTATTTGAAAACACAATTTGAAAATACAAAGGAGCCGCACCATTACGACGCGGCGCCCGGCTTATATCTGTAAAGTCTTTATTACTTCACGATGCCATCGGGCTCTACACCCCACTGCTGCTGCGAAAGACGCAGATAGTTGTTGTAGCGCCACTGTGCGTTGGCTTTTGCTGCGGCAAACAGCTCGGCTGCCTCATTAGGATACTGCTTGACAACCGACATGTAGCGAACCTCACCCTTCAGGAAGGCCTCGAACTTATCACAGTCAGGAGTCTAGCTGTCGAGAGTGAACGGGTTTTTGCCTTCCATCTCGAGAGCGGGGTTGTAACGCCACAGGTGCCAGTAGCCGCATTCTACAGCCTTGGCCTCCTCCATCTGTGAGTGACCCATGCCTGAGCGGATACCGTGGTTGATACAGGGAGAGTAAGCGATGATCAGCGACGGGCCGTCGTAAGCCTCAGCCTCGCGGATAGCCTTGAGGGTCTGGGCATTGTCTGCGCCCATTGCGATCTGCGCAACATAAACATAGCCATAGGTCGAAGCGATCAAGCCGAGATCCTTTTTGCGGATGCGCTTGCCCGAAGCGGCGAACTTGGCGATAGCGCCGAGAGGAGTAGCCTTCGAAGCCTGACCGCCGGTGTTGGAGTAAACCTCGGTGTCGACAACGATCACATTCACATTCTTGCCCGAAGCGAGCACGTGGTCAAGACCGCCGAAACCTATGTCGTAGGCGGCGCCGTCACCGGCGATGATCCACTGCGAACGCTTGGTGATGTACTGCTTCATGGCAACAATACCCTTGCAGATATCGCAGCCGCATGCCTCGCAGAGAGGTACGATCTCCTCTGCCACGCGACGTGTCTCGGCAGCATCGTTCTTGTTGTCAAGCCATGCCTGTGCGAGAGCCTTGATTTCAGCCGAGCACTTGTCGCACTCGGTAGCGCTCTTCATCAGCGACTCAACACGAGCCTTCATCTTCTCGTCGGCGATGCTCATGCCGAGACCGAACTCAGCAAAGTCCTCGAAGAGTGAGTTACCCCATGCCGGGCCATAACCCTTGGCATCAGTGGTATAAGGAGTCGAGGGAACAGAGCCGGAGTAGATCGACGAGCAACCGGTTGCGTTTGCAACCATCTCGTGATCACCAAACAGCTGCGAGATCAGCTTCACATACGGAGTCTCACCGCAACCCGAGCAAGCGCCAGAGAACTCAAAGTAAGGCTTGGCGAACTGGCTGTTCTTCGGGTTAGCCTTGATGTCGACGAGATTCTGCTTCGACTCTACGTTCTTCACGCAGTAGTCCCACTTCTTCTGCTCCTCGAGCTGAGTCTCGATCGGCTCCATCTTCAGAGCCTTCACGCCCTTCTTGCCGGGACATACGTCAACACAGTTGCCGCAGCCAAGACAGTCGAGCACGTCCACAGTCTGCACGAAACGCATGCCTGTGAATGTCTTGCCGATTGCCGCAAGCGAAGTCTCATCGGTGTAAGGCGAATTCTTGAGTTCCTCGGCATCGAGAACGAACGGACGGATAGCAGCGTGAGGGCAGACATATGCACACTTGTTACACTGTATGCAGGTCTCGGGATCCCATTCAGGAACGAAAGCTGCGACACCACGCTTCTCATAAGCCGAGGTACCCTGGAGCCAGTAGCCGTCGCTCATGCCGGCAAACTGCTTAACTGTGAGCAGGTCACCATCCTGTGCATTGATCGGGCGTACGATCTCGTTGATGAATGCAGGATCGTCGTTGGCAACAGGAGCCTCGTCGGGAAGCTCTGCCCATGCCGGATCGACTGTGAGTTCCTTGTACTCGCCGCCACGATCGACAGCTGCATAGTTCTTGTCGACAACGTCCTGACCCTTCTTGCCGTAGCTCTTCACGATAAATTTCTTCATCTGCTCTACTGCGAGATCAACGGGGATAACCTCGGTGATACGGAAGAATGCGCTCTGCAGGATCGTGTTAGTGCGGTTGCCGAGACCGATCTCCTGAGCGATCTGGGTAGCGTTGATATAGTAGACCTTGATGTCGTTCTTGGCAAGATACTTCTTCACGCGCACAGGCAGATTCTTGGCAAGTTCCTCACCTTCCCAGATGGTGTTGAGGAGGAATGTGCCACCCTTACGCAGACCGCGGGTCACGTCATAGAGGTGCAGATAAGCCTGCACGTGGCATGCCACGAAGTTGGGAGTATTTACGAGATAGGTCGAACGGATAGGAGCGTCACCGAAGCGCAGGTGCGAGCAGGTGAAGCCGCCCGACTTCTTCGAGTCGTAGGCAAAGTAAGCCTGACAGTATTTGTTGGTGTTCTCGCCGATGATCTTCACCGAGTTCTTGTTGGCACCTACTGTACCGTCGGCACCAAGACCGTAGAACTTGGCCTCATAGGTCGACTTGTCGCCGAGAGCCTTTTCAGGAAGAAGGGGAAGCGAGGTGAAGTTGAGATCATCCACGATACCCACGGTGAAGTGATCCTTGGGCTGCGGGAGTGCAAGATTGTCAAACACCGAGATGATCATGGTCGGAGTGGTATCCTTAGAGGCAAGACCGAAGCGGCCGCCCACGATCATGGGAGCGTCGGGATTGCCGTAGAAGCACTCCTTCACGTCAAGCAGCAGAGGCTCGCCGTTGGCGCCCGGCTCCTTGGTGCGGTCGAGCACGGCGATGCGCTTTGCCGTAGCAGGCACAGCAGCCATGAAGTGCTTTACAGAGAACGGACGGAACAGGTGAACTGCAACAAGACCGACCTTCTCGCCTTTCTCCACGAGATAGTCGATAGCCTCCTCGGCAGCCTGGCATACCGAACCCATGGCGATGATCACACGATCGGCATCGGGGGCTCCGTAGTAGTTGAACAGACCGTACTTGCGGCCGGTGATCTCCGAGATCTTGTTCATGTACTCCTCGACAACATCGGGCACTGAAGCATAAACAGGGTTGCAGGCCTCGCGGTGCTGGAAGAATACGTCGCTGTTCTCGGCAAGACCACGTGAGATCGGAGCGTCGGGAGTGAGAGCGCGCTGGCGGAAACGGGCGATAGCCTCATGATCTACCAGAGGAGCGAGCTCATCCTGCTCGATCATCTCGATCTTCTGTATCTCATGCGATGTACGGAAGCCGTCAAAGAAGTTGAGGAAAGGGATGCTCGACTTGATAGAAGCAAGGTGAGCCACAGCCGAAAGATCCATAACCTCCTGCACCGATCCCTCGGCAAGCATGGCGAAACCGGTCTGACGGCAGGCCATCACGTCCTGATGGTCGCCGAAGATGCTCAGAGCATGGCTGGCGATCGTGCGGGCCGATACGTGGAACACGCTCGGCAACTGCTCGCCGGCGATCTTATACATGTTGGGGATCATAAGCAGAAGACCCTGCGATGCCGTGTAGGTCGTCGTCAGCGCGCCTGCCATCAGAGAGCCGTGAACTGCGCCTGCCGCACCACCCTCACTCTGCATTTCCTGTACGAGAACTGTCTCGCCAAAAATGTTCTTTCTGCCGGCTGCCGCCCATTCGTCGACATACTCCGCCATCGTCGACGACGGGGTGATCGGGTAGATTGCCGCAACCTCCGAGAACATGTAGGAGATGTGAGCAGCTGCCTGATTGCCGTCGCAAGTCAGAAACTTCTTTTCTTTGCTCATAATTTAGGTTTAAGCTATTTGAGATTTTTCTTTTAACTCATTGGATTATTGATTGTAGTGAGACAATCCGGCACATGCGTGCCTGTAACCCACCATATCATTTACGCAAAGATATGAAAAGTTTGCATCTGTCACCCCCTGTTCAATTAATTTTATCTTCTTTTTTTATCTTTATATCCTTATTACAGACAATCGCACACCGCGTGCCATCCGCTTAGAACATAAAGAGAGCTTAAACATCAACGTGCCTGCTATTCCTCCTGTTTTCGGTTATTCCGCACGATCTGTTCTCGACTGAACCCGCTCCACTGCCGTTTCCAGTTCCGCTCTGCTTTCTTTCGGCTTATCCCCGTAGCCATTTTGAGAAGCTGCAACGCACGCTCACCCACACTGTTTTTCTGCCTGACCACATTCCGTCCTATCAGTCTTTGGTCTGGTGCGATCGTCAGCCTGACACCATCGCCGTCGATGCTGTTCACCCTGTCTATAAGCCGCGCTACAGAGGGTTGAAGATCAGGTGCCTCCTCCGGCTCGTAGATAGCGAAATCAGCCCAGTCGGCCGCACTTCTACGCTCCCACTTCTTGGCCTCCTTTACCGTAATATATTCC
>JAIDKP010000363.1 GCA_029051445.1 Muribaculaceae bacterium
CGCCCTGAATGTCGCAGAGGCCGACGCTGTCTACGAGAACCTGATGAATATCTCGACACGCTCAGGCAAACAGCTCGGCTCCATGGGTGTGCTCTCGCAGCGTCTACTCCGGAATATGGGAATCAAGCAGCCGGTCTATTACGCCGAACTGAACTGGAAGGCACTGGTTTCGCTGGCACTGAAGCGCAACGCCGAGTTTACTCCGCTGCCCCGCACGATGCCTGTGCGCCGCGACCTGGCACTTCTTCTCGACGCATCGGTGACGATGGAGATGGTCGAACAGACCGTGCGCTCTGCCGAGAAACGTCTGCTCAAAGATATAGAGCTATTTGATGTTTATGAAGGTAAGAATCTCCCGGAGGGTAAAAAGAGCTATGCAATTGCAATCACTCTACAGGACGATGAGAAGACTTTGCAGGACAAGCAAATCGATGCTGTAATGCAAAAAGTGACACAGTCGCTTGAAAAACGTCTTGGCGCCTCGCTAAGATGATGCATGCATTATCACAAGAAAATATAGTAAAACACTAAATATCATACTTCCCATGGGAAGAGCATTTGAATATCGCAAAGCCCGCAAACTGAAACGTTGGGGCAACATGTCGCGCACATTCACGCGCATCGGTAAGGAAATCACAATCGCCGCCAAGTCAGGCGGTCCCGATCCCACAACCAATCCGCGCCTGCGCGCCCTGATGCAGAACGCCAAGGCCGCCAACATGCCCAAGGACACGGTAGAACGCGCCATCAAGAAGGCAACAGACAAGGATGCAAGCGATTACAAGGAAATCACCTATGAGGGATACGGTCCCCACGGCATCGCAATCTTTGTAGAAGCCGCAACTGACAACAACACCCGTACGGTCGCCAATGTACGCTCCTATTTCACACGCTACGGCGGCAACCTCGGCACACAGGGATCGCTGACATTTCTCTTCGATCACAAGAGTGTGTTCAAGATCAAGGCAAAAGAGGGTGTGGAGCTTGAAGATCTCGAACTTGAGCTTATCGACTATGGTGTAGACGAGATCGAGGCCGACGAGGAGGAAATCGTGCTCTATGGCGCTTTTGAGGAATTTGCCAACATACAGAAGTATCTCGAAAGCAACGATTTTGAGATCGTCAGCGCAGAGTTTGAGCGTATTCCCCACGAGCTCAAGGAGGTAACAGCCGAGCAGCGTGTAGCTCTCGACAAACTTCTCGAGAAACTCGAAGAAGACGAGGACGTGCAAAACGTGTTTCACAACATGAAGGAGGATGAAGAGGAGAACTGATTTTCTTCTCTTTATCTGACACGTTAAATCACCCCAACCAACACAACATCCACACCGGGATTATGTTTTCAGGAATTGTAGAGGAAGCGGCCACAGTGGTTTCGGCCGAACGTCATGACGGCAATCTCGAGCTGACGGTAAAGTCCTCGTTTGCCGAAGAACTGCGCATAGACCAGTCGGTGGCCCACAATGGCGTGTGTCTCACTGTTGTCGAACTAAACAACGACGGAACATACCGAGTGACAGCAATCGACGAGACGCTGCGTCGCAGCAATCTCGGTGATCTTAGTGCAGGGTCACTGATCAACCTCGAGCGCAGTATGAGGATGAACGGCCGTCTTGACGGCCACATAGTGCAGGGTCATGTAGACTGCACGGCTCTGTGCACCGATATCGAGGAGGTCGAGGGAAGCCGATACTTCAAATTTGAGTATGAGGTAACTCCCGATCTTGTGAAGAAAGGTTATATGACAGTTGAAAAAGGGTCGGTGACAGTCAACGGCGTAAGCCTTACTGTATGTGACTCAACTGCAAAAAGTTTCCGGGTCGCCATTATCCCTTATACTCTTGAGCATACAAATTTCCGCACGCTCAAACAAGGCGACCGGGTCAATATCGAATTTGACATCATCGGGAAGTATGTAGCCCGCCTGAAAGAATTAGAGAATGCTTGAAAAGATAGAACAGCTGAAAGAGCAGGTATCAAGACTGTCGGCATCCACCGCAGAGGAGGTCGAGGCACTCCGTATCAAATATCTGAGCAAAAAGGGTGAGATCTCAGCCCTGATGAATGAGTTTCGCACAGTGCCGGCAGAGAGCAAGAAGGCGGTCGGACAAGCGCTTAACGAGCTGAAGACTTTGGTCACCGATCATATCGCCAATCTTCGTGAACAGATAGAGAACAGCCGTAGTGTCAACGAGGCCAACAGCCTTGACATGACACGCACAGCCTCACCTATCGCTCTCGGCACAAGACATCCTATCTCGATTGTCAGGGAACAGATAATCTCGATATTCCGTCGTCTCGGTTTTTCGATCGCCGAAGGCCCGGAGATCGAAGATGACTGGCATGTTTTCTCGGCTCTGAATTTCGCAGCCGATCATCCGGCCCGCGATATGCAGGACACGTTCTTCATCCAGCGGAATCCCGATGTGCTTCTGCGCACTCACACTTCTTCGGTGCAGACACGCGTCATGGAGAAGCAGACTCCTCCTATCCGCATCATCTGCCCGGGTCGTGTCTACCGCAATGAGGCTGTATCGGCCCGCGCGCACTGTTTCTTCCATCAGGTAGAGGCTCTTTATATCGACGAGCATGTATCGTTTGCCGACCTGCGCCAGACGCTTCTCTATTTCGCCCGCGAGATGTTCGGCACCGATACCGAGATACGTCTTCGTCCGAGCTACTTCCCGTTTACGGAGCCATCGGCAGAAATGGATATTTCATGTCATCTCTGCGGAGGCAAGGGCTGTAACTTCTGCAAACACACCGGATGGGTAGAGATACTCGGCTGCGGTATGGTCGATCCCAATGTACTTGACGCATGCGGCATCGACAGCAAAAAGTACAGCGGCTTCGCTCTCGGAATGGGTATCGAGCGTATCACTAACCTGAAGTACAGGGTAAAGGATCTGCGCATGTTCTCGGAGAACGATGTGCGTTTTCTTGAAGAGTTCACCTCCGCACGCTAAGTCCGGCCATAAATTCCCACATTCATGAGGAAGGGTGAGCTTTACCGGCGAGTGACCGAGTGGTTTGAGCAGACAATGCCTGATCCCAAGACAGAGCTGCACTACAGGTCTCCCTACGAGCTACTTGTCGCCGTGATACTCTCGGCACAATGCACCGATGTGAGGGTCAACCTGATAACGCCGGCACTCTTTGAAGCTTATCCTGAACCGTCGATCATGGCCGCCGCCCCGGTCGAAGAGATCAGGGAATATATAAAATCGGTCACTTATCCTAACAACAAGTCAAAGTTGCTCAAGGGAATGGCCGTAATGCTGACCGAAGAATACGGAGGAGAAGTTCCGTCGAGCATCGATGAACTGACCAAGTTGCCAGGTGTAGGCCGTAAAACGGCCAATGTCGTTGCCTCGGTCATTTTCGGGCAGGCGGCAATGGCAGTCGACACTCACGTTTTCAGAGTCAGCGAAAGAATCGGCCTGACCACCGACTCGCGTAGCCCGCTTGAAACAGAGAAAGCCCTTACCGAAGGTTTTGCCAAGGAAAAGCTTGCACGTGCACATCACTGGCTAATACTGCACGGACGTTATGTGTGCAAGGCACGCCGCCCTCTATGTCTTGAGTGCGGCCTCAAAGATTTCTGCCGCCACTACAGCAGAGGAGGCAAGGATTAACACACAATAACATCGCAATGCAATAAATGTGCCCACCTTGTGATTTATCTTTGCAGCACAACGATCAAAAAGAATAATAAAGACACGATATATGGAAAAGACCACTAAGGCATCCAAAGGCAAGAAGGGTAAAGACACCGCACCGGCCGATCCGCGCGATGTTAAAGCCAAAGCACTTGCCCAGGCACTTGCAAAGATAGAGAAAGACCATGGCCACGGCTCGATCATGAAACTCGGCGAGGAGAAGGTCGAGAAAATAGAGGTAATCCCTACCGGCTCGATCGGCCTTAACTATGCTCTTGGGGTCGGCGGATTTCCGAAAGGACGTATCATCGAGATCTTCGGCCCTGAATCATCCGGTAAGACCACACTTGCTCTGCACGCCATAGCACAATGCCAGAAATCGGGTGGCACAGCCGCTCTGATAGATGCAGAGCACGCATTTGACCGCTTTTATGCTGAAGCTCTCGGTGTAGATACTGACAATCTCCTGATCTCACAACCCGACAACGGAGAGCAGGCTCTTGAGATCACAGAGAAACTTATACGCTCCTCGGCTGTCGACATCATTGTTGTCGACTCTGTCGCAGCCCTTACGCCGAAGGCAGAAATCGAGGGTGTGATGGGTGACAAGAATGTGGGTCTTCATGCCCGCCTCATGTCGCAGGCGATGCGCAAACTCACCGGAACTATCTCACGTACCAACACGACCTGTATCTTCATCAACCAGCTTCGTGAAAAAATCGGCGTGATGTTCGGCAACCCTGAAACAACCACCGGCGGCAACGCGCTGAAATTCTATGCTTCTGTGCGTATTGACATACGCAGCTCCACATCCCTGAAAGAGGATGACAACATCATCGGCCGCCACACCAAGGTGAAAGTCGTGAAGAACAAGGTGGCTCCTCCATTCAAGCGTTGCGAGTTCGACATCATGTTCGGCGAGGGCATATCGCGCTCAAGCGAGATACTTGATCTCGGTGTCGAATTTGAAATCATCAAGAAGAGCGGCTCATGGTTCAGCTACGACGGCTCGAAACTGGCTCAGGGACGCGAGGCCGCCAAAGGTGTCATAGACGACAATCCTGAACTTGCCGAAGAACTTGAAGAGAAGATCCTCAAGGCTCTCTATGAGGCAGAGCACAGCGGCAAAAAGAAAAAGAAGGCATCGTCAAAGGAAAGTGATGATGACGACGATGCAGAGGAGATCGAGGAGAAGAATGAGGAGAAGGAAAAGAGCGGTGACGATTTTGATTTTGACACCGATCTCCCTGATGACTTCGGAATCGAAATAGACGAATAAACATACAAAGAATAGCTCATTGGGGCTGTGTCGTAATTAAGTTTTACGGTACAGCCCCAGTGTTTTTTCATACAATACACCACATACCTCCGGAATACGTGTCCCATACGTAACTCGTAAACATCTGAGGGTCAGAAGGACGCACGAACCGTGCATCCCTACTATCTGCGAAAAGGTATTTATTATGCTTTCCACTAAATATTTCATACATGTTTTCACAGGGGAATTCATTTGTAGTTACCATTTTTTTAGCGCAATTTTGTAGTACACTAAAATTAGATAAGGCTGTGTCAAAATGGTTCTGACATGGTGGGATACTATATCCAGTTTGTGGGCGTACTATCGCACGCCCCTACAAATCAACACCATGTCATACAAACGACTAATATTAAGTGTCGTATGGGCGTGCGACAGTACGCCAAAAGCATATTTTGACACACCTTCCTATGTGTTAAATGAACCGCAGATAAAACTGATTATGGCAAAGAAACTCTGGGAAAAAAGCACTGAAGTAGATTCTGACGTAGACCGCTATACCGTAGGACAGGACCGCGAGATGGATCTGTATCTCGCCGAATGGGATGTGATAGGCTCACTGGCCCATATCACAATGCTTGAGAAAATCGGACTGCTTACGGCCGATGAGCTCGCAGTGCTCACTGAGAATCTCAGAGAAATACACAGCGAAGTTCTCAACCCTGATTTTGTGATCGAACCGGGTATCGAGGATATACACTCGCAGGTGGAACTGATGCTTACCAACCGGCTGGGTGACATAGGTAAGAAAATCCACTCCGGACGCTCACGCAACGATCAGGTGCTTGTGGATCTGAAACTGATGATGCGCGCCAAAATCGAGGAGGTGGCCGAAGCTGTAAAACGCCTGTTTGACATACTTGTGAGCCAGAGTGACAAGTATGCCGACGTAACTATACCGGGCTACACTCATCTACAGGTAGCTATGCCGTCGTCGGTGGGAATGTGGCTTGGCGCATATGCAGAGGTGCTGACCGATGACATAGCCGTACTATCGGCGGCATATGATGTGGTTAACCGTAACCCGCTCGGATCGGCTGCGGGATACGGGTCGTCGTTTCCGCTCGACCGCGACCTCACAACCAAGCTCATGGGATTTGAGTCGGTTGCCGTGAATGCTGTCTACGCGCAGATGGGACGCGGAAAGACGGAACGCATCGTGGCTCAGGCTCTCGGGAATATCGCCGCTACTGTCGGCAAACTCGCCATGGATGCCTGTCTCTACAACTCACAGAATTTCGGCTTCATCAAGCTTCCCGACGAGTACACCACCGGCTCGTCGATCATGCCGCACAAGAAGAATCCCGACGTGTTTGAGCTGACGCGCGCCAAGTGCAACAAGATCCAGGCTCTCCCCTACGAGATCACTCTCATCACCTCCAATCTCCCGTCGGGCTATTTCCGCGATCTCCAGCTCATCAAAGAGAATTTCCTGCCGACATTTGACACTCTCATCGACATACTCGATATGACCGGGCGCATGATCGGCGGCATGACTGTGAACCGCCATGCGGCCGAGGATGCAAGATATGATCTGATGTACTCGGTTGAGGAGGTGAACCGTCTGGTAAAAGATGGTGTGCCATTCCGCGATGCCTACAAGCAGGTGGGTCTTGCGATCGAACGTGGCGAATTCAACCCCGACAAGGCGCTTGACCACACCCATATCGGATCGACCGGCAATCTCGGCAACGACCGCCTGCGTGAAAGAATGAAATCGCAACTCGCGCGTATGGATTTCTCAATCTGGCACAAGGCAGTCGACTCGCTTTTGGGTAAATGACAGGAATGCGATTCCGGAGGTTTTTAGCGGCCATAGGCGCAATAGCAGCCACAAGTGGATGCCACACCGTCGACGACAACCGCATCGCCGTATCGCCCGTTAAAATCGCATTTCAGACGCAATCGCAATGGGAGTTGTATGGTGTGAGCGGAGCACTTGATACACGACGTTTTATAAAACAGGAGCGCTTACCTGCAAATTTTCCATATACATCACTGACCTACACCGGATTGGGCGGCGTACTGCTGGCTGGAGACATCCACGGTAATCCAATCGCATATGATCTCGCGTGTCCTGTCGAGAGGTCGGCATCGATAAGGATCATTGTCGACACCGAAGCCAACAACGCCTACTGCCCCAAGTGCGGAAGCGTGTATGACATCTTCACCAACTACGGACATCCGCTTTCAGGGAAAGCCGCACAAGAGGGGTACGGCCTGCAGCGATATATCGTTGCGGGAGGAATGCAGGGGGAGTATATGACGGTGAGCAGGTGATCACACAATAGCTATAACAGCTATAATATCAGAAGGGGATGTAGTCGCGGGGATTTACGCGGGTACCGTTGTACCACAGCTCGACCGAAGGGCGGGATATATGAGTGGCTTTGTCGCGCTCGACGAGTCCGATGCGCTGGCCGGATGCCACTTTATCGCCACGGGAGACAAACGGAGTGGTGATGCCAGTGTACCGGCTTATGAAATCGTTGGGGTGCTGGACTATAACCACAATTCCATCAGCCGTGGTGTTGAACACATCAAAAACCGTCCCCCTGAATGTGGATGAGACCGGCTGTATGGCGAGCGGGTCAAACGATGCCTGCCGCGAATCCTCGTTTTTTTCAGGAACACGTATCTCGGCTCCATCGAGCGGATTAATGAATTTCATGCCCTGACCCACAACCGGCGACATGACCGAAAGGTTGAAGCGCTCCCTGTCGCGGTACTTATTGATGAAATCGATCTCGGCCTGCGATGCAGCCGCCAGAGAATCGATAGTATATACATGCTGCAATGTGTCGGACGGGACCGGAGGAAGCACTGTATCAAGGTCGCTGTTGAGTATGGCCACTATATTGTCGACATACATGTTGCGCATAGCGGTTTCCGAGACAATGCTGTCGATGCGCAAGGCAGTCGTTTCGTACTGCTGTCTCTGTGCATTGCGCAGATAACCCGGCAGGAGAACCCTGGCCGGTGTGTTCACAACAATGAATATGCCCGGAACGGCAAGCAATAATGCCGCGACAACAGCTGTGACAATCAGCCCTAAGGTTGAAAATCGGAAGTTAATGATGCGTGAGAATCTGTTTTCGTCGGTGAGCAGAAGACGGAAGCGGCGACGCAAACGCCGGCGTATCTCTTTCTCTTCACCAGTAAGCCGGTTACTCATGAGCAGAATATTGTGATGATTGATCGGTTTTCGGGGTGTCTCTGATTTCAAATGTATTGCGGTCGGGTGTATTGTAGATGACCACTCCAAAGTCTTGAGCCACAGATATAACATGCTCGACTATGTGTGAACGCACAGCCTCATATTTTACCCATGACGTGGCATCGCCATCGGCGTAACACCAGATCTGAAGCGGTGCGCCCTCTGCCACCGGAGGCAAAAAACGCACTATGAGATATTCCTGGCGAGATATGCACGGATGTCCGAGCAGATAGTTGCACAGATAGGCACGGAACAGCCCCGTGTTTGTCTCGACAGAACCGTTGACAGGAGCCGTGCCTCCATCAAAAATCTGGCCTTCTTTCAGACTTTTGTCTATAAATGCCTGCAAGCATGGATATATTTTCTGAATTCCGTCGATAAAAGCACTGTCAATACTTTTTATACTTGCAATGTCAACAATAAAGTTTACCTCTATGAGCCTTCGCCCTATCTCGTACATTCCGCGATAGTTCTGAAATGATCCGGAAATGAGTGTGTAGGGCGGGAGCATGACAAGTGTGTTGTCCCAGTTGCGCACCTTGACAACGGTGAGGGTCACGTCTTCCACAGATCCATTGGCCTGTGTGCCCGGCACAATTATCCAGTCGCCGACACGTATCATGTCGTTTTGTGACAACAGTATCCCCGACACAAATCCAAGTATGCTGTCCTTGAATATGAGCAGCAGTGCGGCCGACATAGCGGCCATGCCTGTGAGAAGCGCTCCGGGTGATTTTCCCATGATTTCAGCGACAGCACTAACAGCCACTACCACCCATACAACTCCGTGAGCTGATATAAGAAGTCCGCGCAATGGGTGTTTTTTTTCGTTTTCGCGATCGTCGAATCGAAGCCATATCAGAGATATCAGGCTGTTGATGCCTATTGCAAAGGCAATATAAAGCCACACTACAAGCACCCTCATCATGACAGTGTGAACAGCATGATCTGTCTTAAATGCCCATGGAATGAACGACATCACCACCAGCGGTGTGATAATATGTGTGCATTTTGTGCCTATCTTGAGATCTACCATCTGCCTTGCAAGCTGACTGCGCCGCATGCTCAGAATCTTGCGCAAAACAAATATTGTGACACGCCTTACAATAAGCGCCACAAACAAAGCCACGACAATAATGACCACGGAATACAGTATGTCGTCAAGATGACTGACACCGTCAAGTCCCATCGTGTCGAGAGCCTTGTGTACAAACGACATGATTCCGGACGCTATTGCGTGGGATGGTATGACAGAACCGCTGTTTATCATGGCCTAAAATGAGTTTTATGTCCTGAGTGCCTGCTACGTTCATAGTAATGCTGTATGGCGTCGGTAGCATATACCGTGAACAACGGAAACATGACAATGCCCATTGCAGAAAGCACACAGCAGAGTATTCTTCCGGTAGTCGTGACGGGATATATGTCGCATCCGAGCGTTGTGACCTGTGAGCATCCCCACCAGAAAGCATCCCAATAATCGCCAACAGCACTGTTGACACCACCTCCCTCTTTCTGATAAAAAATCAATGCGGCGAAATATGTGACAAGCACAAGTATCGAAAGGTATGTCACCAGCATTCCAAGAAAGCGGTTTTTAGATATGTAGCCAATGACTATGCTGAGCGCCATAGCTCCTCTTGCAAGCGGTATAAAGCGGAAGAAATACAGTTCCTCCTGAGTGACAAGCCATCCGGTATATGGCAACAAGTTCAGATAGGGTATCGACAGCAGCAGAAAATACCATCGGTGACGTATATAATCCAATTTCCGATCGGCAATCCACAATTCGACAAAGAAGTCGATAATGAATACTACACAAACCCAAAACTGAAAGACCATATAGTCATGGTTTTTCAGAAAGTCACGATCTCTGATTGAGTCGACCGAAATATATACAATGAGAATGACCGACAGAACCAGCACTACAGTGCGGAGCGTATCGAGCAATATTTTTTTATTATCCAGGGACATATAAAGTAAACTGTTGAAGACGTGGTCACATATATAAACAACCTTACATCGACATGAGTTTACATGAATCCCATACTGATCCCCGTCACCACGAAACAAGGCTATTGTAGTCGCCTATAGTGACACGCAATGTGGCCCGCGCGCCTGAAAGCAAAGGTATGTTGTGATCGACATGCCCAAACGGAACGTTCATTGCAACAGGGAAATCATAGGGATATACCATATCGGCAATCATTTCCTCCACAATGCTGTAGTTGGCGTTTGGTCTGCTGCCGGTAAACTGCCCCACTATCAGTCCGGCAAGTGACGAGAGTCTGCCGGAAAGCCGCATCTGGTAGAGTATGCGTTCGGTCTTGTATATCGGTTCCTCGACATCCTCGATAAAAAGAATCGCCCCCGGCCTTATGACATCGAAAGGTGTGCCGATAAGTTCGGCTATGACGGCAAGGTTGCCGCCGAGCAGCCTGCCCGTGGCAATGCCCGGCCTGTCGAACTGTGATGCCTGAAATCGCTGCACCGGTCTGTTTCCTCGCAGTATGGAAAAGAGTTCGGCAATATCGGGATTCTCCGGGCCGAGGGCTATATCCTTGGTCATCGGCGCATGAACCGACACGATGCCTTTTTGTGCCATGAGTGCATGCAATGCCGATATGTCGCTGAAACCTACCAGCCACTTCGGATCGGCAGCTATGGGCAGCGCGTCGAGGCGTTCGAGCAGATGCACAGCTCCGTAGCCTCCGCGACTGCATATGACCGCACGCACCGACGGATCGCAGAGCGCACGGCTTAGATCGTGAAAACGCTCTGTATCGGTGCCACTGTAGGATCCGCTCCTGCCGAGTGCATGATCGCCTATATATGGCCGCCATCCCTGCTGCTGAAGCACGTCGACAGCGGCATGAACGTGTCGCGGATCAATGTATCCGGCCGGCGAGACAATGGCTATGCGGTCGCCCTGTGAGAGCGGCTTCGGAAAAACCGGAGGTGTATCTAAACTGACTGACATGTGGATTTACCGGGATTTCTCATCCTGCTGTCGCCACTATTATGCCCCGCTGACGCATCACAGCCGCCACTTTCTCAAGATCGTCGTGTGAGACTTTTGACAGTGTCGTGACCGGTGTCGGGCGGTCTATTGTGTAAAGCATCACTTCACGAGGTTTTATGCGCAAAACGGCATTGACAAGTGCTTCTACTTCTGTGTCGGTGGTATTGTCGATTGCCTGTCCTTCATATTCTCCACGCAACAGCATTGTCTGCACTATTGCCTTGTCGCCGAAATTCTCCAGATATGCGATGACACGCTCTGAAGTAAAATCGGGTGAACCAGGCCTATCGATCAGCCGCATAGTGGAGGTGATTGCCGAATCAAGTTTCAGGATTGCATTGTCGACTCTACGCAGTGCATCGGCAATCTCCTGCCTGTCTATGCGTGTGGAGTTTGTGAGCACGCTGATTCCGGCTTCGGGATAAAATCTGTCGCGCAGTGCAATGACTATGTCGACCGCCTCCGGAAATTGCGGATGAAGTGTCGGCTCGCCGTTGCCTGAGAAAGTTATCACATCAAGATCACTCCCCTGCCGCTTCATGGCCTCCAGCTTTTCACAAAGGTCCTTCTCAAGACGCTCCAAAGAAGGGAACCCGGTGGTGCCGGGTCCCTGAGCGTTGAGTCCGGCCTCGCAATACAGACAGTCGAAAGAGCATATCTTTCCATCGTCGGGCAGAAGGTTTATGCCAAGTGACACTCCAAGTCTGCGACTGCGCACAGGACCGAAAACCGTGGAATGAAACATTACAGTCTGCATCGCTCCCATTTGATGAAAAAAATCAGACAGTAAGTATCTCTTTTTCTTTTGCGGCAAAGAGCTCGTCGATACGTTTCATGAAGCGGTCATGCAGTTTCTGCATGTCGTTTTCAGCATCTTTCTCGACATCTTCGGGCATTCCCTGTTTCACGGCTTTCTTGAGCCCGTCGATGCCTTCACGGCGTGCGTTTCTCACAGAAACCTTTGCCTGCTCGGCCTCGGCTTTTGACTGCTTTACAAGCTGCTTACGGCGCTCTTCGGTGAGTGGAGGAATGGATATGCGTATGACTTCTCCGTTGTTCTCGGGTGTGATGCCGAGCTCGGAGTTGATGATTGCTTTCTCGATCTCCCTGAACATGGCTTTCTCCCAAGGTGTGATGGTGATCGTGCGTGCATCGGGGACGCTTATGTTGGCAACGTTGGAGACCGGACAAGCACTGCCATAGTAGTCGACACGAATACCGTCAAGGATTTTGGGATTGGCTTTTCCGGCACGTATATGAGCGAGGGATTCGTCAAGGTACTCGACTGCGAGTTCCATTTTCTCTTCGGCTTCGCCGAGGTAGGTTTTTGGATCCATTGTATTTATGCTTTTTGTAATTATTATCAGTAGACGAGTGTGCCGGTTTTCTCTCCGGCGAGCACTTTGGCAAGATTGCCGGGTGTGTCCATGTCAAACACGATGATCGGCAGTTTGTTTTCCTTGCATAGAGCCGTGGCAGTGAGGTCCATGACTTTGAGGTTGCGGTTGTAGACCTCGTCGTAGGTGATCTCATCGAATTTAGTCGCCGTCGGGTCTTTCTCCGGGTCGGCTGTATAGACACCGTCGACGCGTGTGCCCTTGAGCATGACATCGGCCTCGACCTCGACTCCGCGCAATGCAGCTCCCGTGTCGGTCGTGAAGAATGGGTTTCCGGTTCCTCCGGACAGTATCGCAACGCTGCCCTGTCTCATTGCCTCTATCGCTTTCCACTTGCTATAGTGCTCCCCTATCGGGAACATGCCTATGGCAGTAAATACAGATGCCTTCTGGCCTATAGCCTCAAGTGCAGAACTGAGAGCAAGGGAATTAATGACGGTCGCAAGCATTCCCATCTGATCGCCTTTGACACGGTCGAATCCCTGGGACGCTCCTTTGAGGCCTCTGAATATGTTTCCTCCTCCGATCACTATAGCAATCTGGACTCCGCTCTCCACAGCCTGTTTAATCTGCAGAGCATACTGGTTCAACCGTGTTGTGTCGATTCCGTGGCCTGTGCCTGCGGCAAGTGATTCGCCGCTTAGTTTCAACAGAATGCGTTTATATGACGTTCTCATTGTATATCGTTTAAGCTTTGTTTTGCGATTCAGGTATAGGCATGCGGTAGACACGGCGGCGGCGATGCTGTATGCGATCGAAATATTCCCACTGTTTCTGCACACTGTGGTTGTTTTCAAGCTCAAGATTGGTCTCTGCATACTTATATCCGCATTTTTTATAAACCGGTATAAGTTCGGCAAACAGCAGCGAATTCACTCCCTTGCTCTGATACTCCGGCTTTACAGCTACAAGCAACAAGTCCACGCGGTCTGTTTTTCCTTTAATAGCCTGCATGAGAGGATACCATCCGAACGGAAACAGACGCCCTTTGCTTTTCTGCAATGCACGCGAAAGCGACGGCATAGTGATTCCGACACCTACAAGGTGGTCAAATTCGTCAACAATTATCACCACATGGTCGAGTCTCAGCATTGACAGATACTCGTCGATATAGTAGTCTATCTGCTTCGAAGTGAGCTGAGTGTAGCCATACAGACCGTCGTAGGCCTCGTTTATGAGCCGGAAAAGCTCGTGGCCGTAATCCTGTTTGAGTTTCTTACGTGAAGTGTAGCTGACGGTGCGCAGGTTGTATTTTTTCTTTACGATATCGGCTATCCGCTTCATTTTATCGGGTATTTCAGACGGAATATCAATGCGATACTCTATCCAGTCCACCTCTTTTTTCATTCCGAGCCGCTGCATCTGCTCGGGATAGTATGAATAATTATAGATAGTTGCCATCGTACTGAGGTATTCAAATCCCTCTATGAGCATTCCCTCATGGTCAAGGTCGGTGAATCCCATCGGACCGATCATTTCAGTCATTCCTCTTTTCCTTCCCCAACTTCCCGCTGCCTTGAAAAGAGCGTCTACAACTTTGTCATCGTCTATAAACTCAATAAATCCCCACCGCATGACTTTTTCATTGAATTTCTCATTTGCCTTGCGGTTTATGATGGCAGTGATCCTTCCTACCGGCACTCCCTGCCTGTAGGCCATGAATGACTGTGCCTCGCAATAGTCGAATGCCGGGTTTTTATCGGGTCGCAGCGTGTTAATGTCATCAGACACAAGCGGCGGCACAAAACAATCGTTTCCGTCGTAGTGTCTTATTCCAAATCTGACAAAACGCGACAGCTGCTCTCTGGTAGGGGCTACTGGATGTACTTCAATCGACATAATTCAGTATAATTTATTATACATTACGCACTAACGATGTCAGCCACGCAAGGGCAACAATCATTATGACAAGGAATACGGCAATAAAGATGCCGAGACGAGACGCGTTGCGGTTGTTCAGTGCCATTTTCAGTTCCTGGACATCGGCATACCGTCCTGCAATCGCATTCTGTGCCACTTTCCGGCACCGCGAATGCTTCTGTGCCACTTCCGGCGGACATGCATCAATAGTGAGCTGCAATATTTTTCCGAAAGCGATAATATCGTCCTCGGTTTCCTGCCGTGAGAGATGGTCATGCTGGTCAAAGCCCACATCTATCACCTTGAGGTTGCGTATATTTTCAGTAAAGATAATACGCTCGGGTGTAATGCAATGGTGTACAATGTGGTTTTGCTGTATGTAGTCCAGCGCATCGAGAAGAGATGTATTTACTTTTATCAGAATCGACTCGTCGACTTGTCCCTTTTCTATGAGTTTTGCAAGCGAGTCACCATATACATCGTCGGTTATAATCGCTTTTCCGACTCCGGGAACCTCATCGAAATCATTGATCATTATAATATTGGGGCTCGCAAGGTTGTAGCGTACCTCAAACTCTTTCTCAATCATGGCCCTCATGTCGGGATCATCCTTATATTCGGGACGCAATGTTTTCATCATCACCCACTTTCCAAATTTTTTGGCAGTGTAGACATGATAAAATTTCTCATCCCATTCCGGAAGATGCTCTATTTCGGTCCATTTTCCCGACGGATCGCTGAATTTAATATTATCTTCTTTATCATCCATAGAATGCAAATTTATAAAAATTCCCCATATCTCATAAAATTGGATTGTTTTTGATATCAAATAATCGGCTTAATTTGACTACATTTGGGGTGATGGAAAATAATCAGTACATAGTCTCGGCACGCAAGTACCGCCCGTCGACGTTCAACGCCGTTATCGGGCAGAAGTCGCTTACGATGACTCTGCGCAACGCTATCGCGACCAACAGACTGGCTCATGCTTATCTTTTCTGTGGTTCGCGCGGAGTCGGAAAGACATCGTGTGCGAGAATTTTTGCAAAGACAATCAACTGCACCAATCCCACTTCCGACGGCAATCCGTGCAACGAGTGTGATTCATGCCGCGCCTTCAATGAAGGCCGTTCGCTCAACATAGTCGAACTTGATGCCGCCTCCAACAATGGTGTCGATGACATACGCAATCTCGTTGACCAGGTATTGATTCCACCAACCACAGGAAAATATCGTGTGTTTATCATCGATGAGGTGCACATGTTGTCGTCGAGTGCGTTCAATGCTTTTCTAAAAACGCTCGAGGAACCACCGTCATATGCCATATTCATACTGGCTACCACGGAGAAACATAAGATCATACCTACTATACTCTCGCGGTGTCAGATCTATGATTTCGCACGTATCACTCCTGACGATATAACCGATCATCTGGCCGATGTAGCCCGTCAAGAGGGTATTGAAGCCGAGCGCCAGGCTCTTGGTGTCATAGCATCGAAAGCCGATGGCGCTATGCGCGACGCTCTGTCGATATTTGACCAGGTTGCAGCCTCTACCCGCGGTCATGTAACCTATGAGGCCGCGATAGAAAGCCTGAATGTGCTTGACGGCAGTTATTTCAAACGTCTTTGCGATGCTTTTGCCACAGCAGATCCCGGTGCGGCACTCATTGTATTCAAAGAGATCAGGGACAAGGGTTTTGACACGCACTTTTTCATAAACGGACTCGCGTCGTGGCTGCGCGACATGATGGCCGCCCGCGATCCACGCACTCTTGAACTTGTAGAGGCTCCGGAAGAAGAAAAGAAACTTATGGCTGAAGCAGCGTCAAAGTTTCCGCCTGATTTCTTCTATAAGGCAATGAGTCTCTGCAATGATGCAGACCTTCATTACCGCGAAGCAAGCAACAAATCTTTTCTGGCCGAGCTTTTGCTCATAAAACTGTGCCAACTACTAAGCCCCTCCCCCGCCTTTAGCGAGAAGGAGGAGGGGCATATAGACAGTCTCGCACCAATAGCCAACTTGCCTAAACAGGCATCCGCCGTCGCCCAGCCGCCGGTAGTTCAGCGTCAGGCGGCAAATCAGACAGCAACAACAGCAACAGCGACGTCTGTACCACACACGCCGCCACCCTCTCACGCTCCGACACGCCAACAGCCCACAATACAGATAAAGAGTATTTCCAACAGCCCCGGAAGCAGGCTGTCGCTCCGCAATATCAATGATCCTGACAGCCCGGCAACCAACAGCCCCGGAAGCTCAAAAGTTTCTTCAAAGCCGGCAAACGACCACAGATTCAGTACCGAGCGTCTGCATGAGGTATGGCAATGCTATATG
>JAIDKP010000364.1 GCA_029051445.1 Muribaculaceae bacterium
GCATATCATTGTTTACAAATATAAACATATTTTAATAACCCCCCCCCCGACAATGTTAATATTCATTAATTTAAATATTAACCCTCACATAAAGCAGATCAAAACGTCATAAAGCCGTGCCATTGCACACACCATATAAAATGACGTACGGCTGTGTCAAAAAGCATCGGGCATGTGAATGTTGCATAAAAATTTTGGGCGTACTTTCGCACGCCCAAAGCCAATTATAGCACAGCATCAAATCTTATTCTGACAAATTATTCTGACAAATGCTTATTCAAAGTAAATTCAGTCGACAGTATATTTTTCATGGGATACAGAGGTGATATACTCCGGATTGGCTATGCGCAGATGATCGAAACATCCTGTGCCGCGCGTCGATGTGTCGCCTTCGTCAAGGATGATGTTTTCGTCGGTCGCGTTGCCTCCGTCGACTCCCATTGTGAAGTTGGTGACTGTTGAATTAAACACTCCTGATGTACGGAATGCCGAGTGCTTTTTGCCGCGGTTTGAATACCAATAGGCAAAACAGTCATGGAAAATGCTACCGTCGGCTTCGGTGATGAATGCGGTGGCATGCTGGTCGCTGTAGCAGTAGTCAAACCAGTTGGAGCCTCCTTTGTCGTAAAAGCCCACACCGGTTTCAAAAAGTTCGTCGCCGGGCGAACCGTAGAGAGGATGAATATTCCTCAGAACGTTACCTCTGGAGTTCAGGAGAACGCCGATCTGAGTACGGTATATGCGCATATTGGTGAGGGTGTTGTCGAAGCCCTCGATGAATACACCCACGCACTCCGGACTCATGTTACCCGTTATGTTGACATCATGTATGTCGGCGTCCGATGAGTTGTTGTTGGCTCCCTTCTTGATATGGATGCCGACCAATGCGTTTTTAATCGATGTGTTTCGTATGACAGTCTCACGGCCACTGTCGATTGAGACACCTTTGGCAACACCACCGCAATCGAGAATTCCTCCCGAGAGATAATAGTTGCTGCCGGGGACAACGATCGTATTGGCCGGATTCTTGCCACCAAGACGTATCATGGCCTCATCGCTATCCCAACCTTCGGAAGGACTTATGACTGCATAGTTTGAAAGTTCAAGACAAACGCTTTTTTCCGGGTCTGCAGGGGTGAGTATTGGAGCTGATATGGTGTATTTACCGTCGGGAAAAAAGATGACACGGTTGGGATTCTCGTCAATCGCCTTCTGAATTGCAGGAGCGACATCGGCTGTCAAATCTTTTATATAGTCCATTACATTTACATATCCGGGATTCTGAGCCGACACACCAGCCGTAACCGACATAAATAAAGCGATAATCGTCGATTTCAATAGATTCAGTCGCATGATGAATAGATTTTAGGATTACTGATTGAATTACTTTATAAAGATAACACTTTGCACTTGTCTGTCAAAACCGTCTAAATGAAACCATGCGGAACCAAGATGCAAAAAGAGCGGCTTCCCGGTCGCTCAATCCGTTAATAAACCAATCATTATCACATTTCTTGCAATGGAAAAAGTAATCTTTATACTATTAAAACAAAATGCGCATAAAAAGGTTCACATCATCTCGGTTTTTTATATAAAAAATTCAGGAGCACCCGAAGGATACTCCTGATCTATAGATTCAAATAGTTTCAGACTCAGGCCTGATACTTCTTGAGAATAACCGTAGCGTTGTGTCCGCCGAAACCGAATGAGTTGCTCAGTGCGGCACGCACGGGACGCTCCTGCGCCTTGTTGAAGGTGAAGTTGAGCGAGTAGTCGATATTCTCGTCCTGATCGTCCTCGTCGTGGTTGATTGTAGGAGGCACGATATCGTTTTCGATAGCCTTAATGCTCATCATGGCCTCAAGGGCTCCGGTAGCACCAAGAAGGTGGCCGGTCATCGACTTTGTCGAGCTTATGTTGAGATCATAGACGTGATCACCGAAAACTTCCTTGATGGCTTTGATCTCCGACACGTCACCTACGGGAGTAGATGTGCCGTGAACATTGATATAGTCGATATCCTCAGGCTTCATGCCGGCATCCTCAAGAGCGTTGCGCATTGCAAGCACGGCACCGAGTCCTTCGGGATGTGTGGCAGTGAGATGATATGCATCGGCCGAAAGACCGCCGCCGGCAACTTCGGCATAGATTTTTGCGCCACGTGCCTTGGCATGCTCGAGCTCCTCAAGCACAAGCACAACCGAGCCCTCACCCATAACAAAACCGTCGCGGCTCTTGCTGAACGGACGCGATGCGGTCTCGGGGCTGTCGTTGCGTGTCGAGAGTGCGTGCATTGCATTGAATCCACCTACTCCGGCAGGGAAAATAGCAGCCTCAGCTCCACCGGTAACGATAGCGTCGGCCTTGCCGAGACGAATAAGATCAAATGCGCTGATGATAGCGTTGTTGGAAGATGCACATGCCGAAACAGTACCAAAGTTGGGGCCATGGAACCCATATTGCATGGAGATATGACCCGACGCTATATCGGCAATCATCTTGGGAATGAAGAACGGATTGTATTTCGGGCCGTTCTCAGCGTTGAGGGCATAGTAGCCGGCTTCTTCCTCAAATGTGTGAAGACCACCGATTCCGGCAGCAACAATAACTCCTACACGATCTTTGTTGAGGTTTGCATCCTCGTCGATCCCGGAGTCTTTCACGGCCTGTTCAGCAGCTACAAGAGCATACTGGGCGTATAGATCGAGAGTGCGCGCTTTCTTCCGGTCGAAGTGAGCGGAAGGATCAAAGTTCTTAACCTCACAGGCAAACTGCGTCTTGAACTTAGAAGCGTCAAAGTGGGTTATAGGTCCGGCACCGCTGACACCGGCCACAGCATTCTGCCAAGTGGTCTCAACGTCGTTGCCAATCGGGGTGACAGCTCCCATGCCAGTCACGACAACTCTTTTTAGATCCATTACAGTCGATGGTAAAATTGAGGGTGAAAATATTTTTGATTCACATCTGCCACAAGATTCACGCAAAGCCTTTCGCTATAGCATAAGCGCCGATGTATGCAGATGGATTGGAGAAACAAAAAGAACCGCCGGGTTAACGTAAATCTCCCCGGCGGACTTGTGTTTGGTCGGGATTATGCGTTGTGAGCCTCGATGTAGCTGATGGCATCACCAACGGTCTGAATCTTCTGAGCCTCGTCGTCGGGGATAGTGATGTTGAACTCTTTTTCAAGTTCCATGATGAGCTCTACTGTGTCAAGGCTGTCGGCACCGAGATCGGTGGTGAAGACAGCGCCTTCTGTAACCTGGTTCTCGTCAACGCCGAGCTTGTCGACGATGAGGGCCTTTACGCGAGGTGCAATTTCTGACATAACTTTGATTTTTTTGATTTTGATTGTCTTTTTTCGCGGTGCAAAGTTAAACATTTTTTCAATACCAAAAAAATCAGCGGTCTAAAAATGCCAAATTTTTGATTTACTTGCCGGAATCGGCTTACAAATGTCACGGTACAGGGCACATGACTGCGGGAGACCAGTAAGGATATGTGATCTCATGCAGAAACAGAGGCTCCGGAGGCATTGAGGTGCCAGCGGCACAACGATCGAGACGGTCGGCGATATCAATGACCCCCGACGGTGAAATTTTATGACGTCCGACATCGGCAAGTGTACCCATCACAGCTCTCACCATATTGCGCAGAAACCTGTCGGCTCTGATTTCCAGATAATAGCGTAATCCAGACTCATCGGACTCAACCGGAACAATGCGCGCACAGTCAAGACGGCATATGTTGGTGCGGGCATCGGAATGCAGTTTGGCGAACGACGTGAAGTCTCTGACCCCCAACAACAACCGGCCCGCTTCGTTCATCGCGTCTATATCGAGTGTCGCGGGAGCACGCCAGCTGAGAGGCTCAAGAAATGGAGTGCGGGCCAGGTGGAAATAATAGCGGTAGGTGCGCGAAGTCGCGTCAAAACGGGCATGCGCGTCATCGGCGACCTTCGTGAGCCCGAACACCGTTATCGCACGCGGGTCGGCCATGCCGTTAAGCGACGCAATGAACCGCTGCGTGTCAGGAATATCGGTGTCTGTATCAAAGTGCGCCACCATCATCGAGGCATTGACTCCTGCATCTGTGCGCCCGGCTCCGGTAAGCGGTGTCGGACAACGCATGAGCTTGCCGAGAGCGTCTTCAAGAACTCCCTGAACGGTGCGCACCCCTCCAGGCTGAGCCTGCCAGCCGCTGAATCCGCCGCCTTTATATGCCAAATGCAAGAACCAGCGCATACTACAGCCTCAGATCAATCACGTTCAAGATAGGTATAGCCGTAAAGCCCCGAACGGTAATTGCCCAGGAACTCACGCCCCTCTTTAGGCGATATAGTGCCGGCTTTCATGCAAGCCGTGACCCATGTCTCGACATTTCGCACAAGCTTCTTGGGATTAAACTGCACATAGTCGAGGACTTCTGCCACGGTCTCGCCGTCGATGACCTGATCGATCTCGTAGCGATCTTTGTAAACACTTATGTGCACGGCGTTGGTGTCGCCGAACAGGTTGTGCATATCTCCAAGAATTTCCTGATAAGCTCCAACGAGAAATACTCCGAGATAATAATGCTCGCCATTGCGCAACGGATGAACCGGAACCGAGTTTGCAGTTCCTCCCGAAGGCGATATGAAGTTTGAGATCTTACCGTCGCTGTCGCAGGTTATATCCTGTATGGTGGCTGTGCGCGACGGCTTTTCATCGAGCCTCTGAATCGGAATTATAGGGAATATCTGGTCTATGGCCCAGGAATCGGGCAACGACTGGAACAACGAGAAGTTACAGAAATTTTTCTCGGGCAGCATCTTGGAGATCTTGCGAAGTTCCTCGGGCGGATGCTTCATTGACTGCGCGATCTCTCCAACCTCACGTGCGATCGACCAGAAAAGTTTTTCCATGATCGCACGCGTGCGCAGATCAAGCAGACCGAGACTGAACAGATCAAGAGCCTCCTCACGTATCTGCAACGCATCGTGCCAGCTCTCAAAGATGCGGGGCTGGTCGAGTTTGTCCCATATCTGATAAAGCTCCCTCACAAGCTCATGCTCGTCGGCTCCAACTTCATCGGAATCTTTCCAGAACGGAAGCGATGTGGTCTCAAGCACGTCGAAGATGAGAACCGAGTGATGCGCAGTGAGCGAACGTCCGCTCTCGGTGACAATGTCGGGCATCTCAAGGCCGTTTTTCTCGCAGACATCGACAAGAGCCGAGATGGCATCGTTGGCATATTCCTGAATGGAATAGTTCATCGAGCTCTCGCTCGACGAGCTGCGTGTACCGTCATAGTCAACTCCGAGACCGCCGCCTATATCGACAAACCGGATATCAAATCCCATCTTCGATAGCTGCACATAGAACTGTGTGGCCTCACGAAGTGCATTCTTGATACGGCGTATCTTGGTTATCTGGCTACCTATATGGAAATGTATCAGTTTGAGGCACTGCATCATGTCGCGTTTCTCAAGGAAGTCGAGTGCTTCAAGCAGCTCGGAACTGTTAAGCCCGAACTTGGACTGATCTCCCCCTGATTCCTCCCATTTTCCGGAGCCTGACGAAGACAGCTTGATGCGTATGCCCACATTCGGCGCGATCTTAAGCCTTTTGGCTATGTCGGCAATAAGACGAAGTTCATTAAGCTTTTCGACGACAAGATATATGCGGCGCCCCATCTTCTGCGCCAGAAGAGCGAGTTCTATATAGTTCTCGTCCTTGTATCCGTTGCATATGATCAGCGCGTCATCGACAATATTTGTAGCAAGCACAGCATGAAGCTCGGGTTTTGATCCGGCTTCGAGGCCTATGTTGAATTTCTTGCCATGACTCACAATTTCCTCAACCACCTGCCGCATCTGGTTGACTTTGATAGGATAGATTATGTAGTTCTGTCCCTTGTAACCATATTCAGCAGCAGCCTGTTTGAAACACGAAGAGATTTTCTGGACCCGGTTGTTGAGTATATCGGGAAAGCGCAGAAGCACCGGCGCAGTGATGTCACGCACCTGGAGCTCATCCATGACCTCCTTTAGATCAACCGACGCACATCCTTCTTTCGGCGTGACAATGACATGTCCTTTTTCGTTGACCGAAAAGTAACTGCGTCCCCAACCAGCGATGTTGTACAGCTCCATGCTGTCTTCAACTTTCCATTTTCTCATCGTTTCAGTTGCGAAATTTATTACGGTTCGTTATTCTTGATTATTCTGATAAGTTCCAGGCGGCTCGCAGTTTTCTCCATTACCTCGACAGTATATCTGTCAGGGATATCAATGCATGTGCCCACCTCCGGTATCGATCCGGTGAGATACAGCACATAGCCTGCTATGGTCTGGTATTCGTCGCTCTCGGCAAGCCCAAGATGAAATGTCTCGTTGATTGACTCAATCTCCACACGCCCTGAAAACTCCCAAGTGTGATCGTCGATGCAGCGGGAGATAAGATCCGGCGTGTCATGCTCATCCTGAATATCACCGAATATTTCCTCGACAAGGTCCTCCAGCGTTACCATTCCGGCTGTGCCGCCAAACTCATCGACAACAATCGCCACAGATCTTTTCTCAGCGAGCAACCGCCGCATCATCTTGTTTGACAACAACGTTTCCGGGGCAAACAGCACCGGTTTCACGCGCTCCTTCCAGTCACTGTCGGTAGCAGTGAAAAGTTCGCTCACATGTATATAGCCCACGACATTGTCGATATCGCCACGATATATTATTGCTTTTGAACGTCCGGTGGACGTAAAAAGTTCCTCAAGTTCCACGACATCGGCAGTCTCGATATCGACCCCCTTGATCTCATTGCGCGGTATCATGCAGTCACGCAAATGATTTGTAGAGAAATCCAACGCGTTATGAAAAATCTTCACCTCGTTTTCGACCTCTTCGGCATGCTGATCCTCGATCGTGCGCTCAAGATACTGGTTAAGGTCGCCGACGCTCAAGAGCCCCGCACGGCTCCTCTCCCCTTTTATTCCGGCAAGAGCCATGAGACCGCGCGATATACATGTGGTGAGCATCGAGACAGGAAACAGGACTATGTAAAACAGATACAACGGTATCGCAAGTACTTTCAGCGAACTATTTGGATTAATCCTGAATATGATCTTTGGAAAGAACTCGCCTGCAAGAAGAATAACCCCGGTGGAAATAAGAGTCGAGCATAGAAGCAGCACCGCCTCGCCGCTGACCCACTGCCTGAGCCACGGATCAAGCAATGCGCTGGCTCCCATGCCGTATATGACGAGCATGATGTTGTTGCCTACAAGAATTGTAGTAATGAAAAAAGAGGAGTGACTATAAAACAGGTTGAGAATATGACTCAAAGGCCCTCCACGCTTTGCATCAAGCTCAGTGCGCACCCTTTCACTCGTGACGTAGGCGATTTCGCTGCCAGAGAAAAGTGCCGAACAGATTAACGAAACTATAGCGACTACAATCCAGTTCATGGCTCTCCTGTGTTTTGTTGACGTGAAGCAGGGCTGGTGACGGGTGCCGACGCACTGTCGGAACGGGCTGAATCGGCAGAATGCAGCTGCGAGGTTCTTCTCGCCGTGGAGTCACGCCTTTCAGGAGTAGGTAAGATTGCCTGTACATCCAGAATGGAATACTCGGTCATCTGCTCGTTTGATTCAAAGCCGACCCCTTCGATAGTTCTGTCAATGCGCTCTATTTGTATGAATGAATCGGAATACACTTTGCCGTTCTGCTGATCCCAGAACAGCTGTTCGACCGCAAAACGGTCACCGCCGGTATTACGCATACGCACATTTCCATCAAAACGCCACAGCCGCTTGGCATTGAAGTACACAGCCGAATCAGACCGGAAAGTAGCCTCTACTTCCCGATTGTCGTCATACCGCTCCATATCCAGCCCCTCAGGAAAACTCCAATAAGGTTCTCTGGCTTCATCAAACATGAGCCAGGAAGGAGCTGTAATATGGTAACGCGTGTAACCCGAGTCCGATACAAGGGTAGAGACATTGAGGGTGCGCATCGTCGGGAATTCACCGGGATCCACCTCTTCAATAGTGTCCTTTTTTTCCTGCGAGCATCCGACAAGTACTCCCACGGCGAGAAGCACTATGACCGGAAGCATGTATATGGCTCCCGGCCTCCTGCGTGCGCAAGATTCCGCCGGCAACGGATCGGTATCGGGTATCTCGGTCATCTCAGTTTGTTCTGCCAGAACCAGAGTTCATTGAAGTTTACACCAAGGGTCACGAAGATATAGTCCTCCTTGACCAGCGCCTGCGGACGTGCAGCACGGCGTTTATACTCAAAACCGATATTGATATATGTTTTTCCCCCGGGTGCCGGAAGTCCGAAACCGGCATGAAGGCCGTACTCCCTCACTGTATTTCCCATCATGGTCCAGTAGTCTCGTGTGGCCGATATGCCGGCACGATACTGGATACGCGACATATATCCACCTCTGCCATTATGCATATACTGAAATCCCACAGCACCTTTGTAGCGGTCGACAAATCCGGAATTTCCGATCTCTTCAAACGACTGGAAGCGTGCTTTGCTCCAAGGCTGATATGTGACATCTGCCTCGACCATCAGACGACCGTCCCATTCCCAGTTCAATCCGGCTCCCCACGTATCGGGAAGTGTGTATAGCCCGCGCAACTTGGTATATCCAACTGTATCCGGCACAATCTCGGTCTGCGATGCATCGTAGTAGACACCATAGGTCTCGCCATGCAGACTGTTTCCAGGGGTATATGTCACACCGGCCGTGATGCGGTTACGCTTATTGATCTGAAAGGAATACTGCAATCCAAGCTGTACCCTGAAGTCACGCACCTGCATGTTGCGTTCAAAAAGGGATGTGGATCCTGTGCTTGTATAAGCGTAGTTATCGTGAAGGATTGTTCCGAAAAGGTACTGGAAGTTGGCTCCAAAAGTCAGCCCCTTTACAGGACGGGCAGCCAGACCGATATAAAGCTCGCTTATTCCTCCGCTGCCTTCACGGCTCTGCGCTCCGTTGCTGATTTTGTCGCCGAACGAATATCCCACCGACGAGAATGGAAGAAGTCCTATGCTTCCGCCTCCCCACTTTGTGACCGGAAACTGCATTGTGATGTAGTTCAGTCCTCCGCCAAATTTATGTCCTTTCAGGTCTCCTTCGGTCGTCGACAGATTGTTGATATCGACTCCCATATCAAAAAGAAATGTGAGAGAATCGATCGCAGCATAGCTTGCAGGATTCATGACGTTGATCTGTCGCCCTGAGTTCATGGCGTAGCCAACACCACCCATAGCGCGCTGTGACGAAGTGGCGTTGTCGCCGAGTGTGCCATAACCGTAGCGCGAGTAGGGTGTCTCGGCAAGCTGCGCCGATGCCAGAGCCGGTGCAATGACAGCGGCGAGCATTATCGCAAGCTTTTTAATGCGTTTCATCTATAATAAATATCTTAAACTATAATCAATTGTTTTGAAGGAATTTGAGCAGATAGCGCAATCCCAGAGTAACCAGATGAGGCTGATGATCGATATCAAACTCAAGCAATCGGGCAATACGCCGCGCCGATCCTCCGGTTATTACCGTCACAGCTCCGTCAGGCAATATCGAATGGTAGAATGCGACCTCGGCTGCAATACCTCTTATCGCCCCGGCTCTCAAGGCTGTATCGGTGTCATATCCCCATGTGGGAAGAGCACCGTCAAGCTCCACTTTCGGGAGTCTGGCAGTAAATGCATTAAGTGCCTTGAGCCTAAGCGACATTCCCGGGGCGATATTACCACCGGTAAATACTCCGTCGGCACTCATGCGGTCGTATGTTATCGCCGTTCCGAGATCAACCACAAGCAGCTCGGAACCTGGATGCAGACTCCATGCACCGATACTTCCTGCGATACGATCCACGCCCAGAGTGTTTCTGGATGCATATCCTATCTTTATCGGCAACGGCGTGTCGTGATCGAGAATTCTCAATGACACACCAGCTTCTGAAAGAACTTCCGATGCAGCTGAGCCGTCATCGGTTACCGAACAATATATCGCGTCGTCGATGTCGTGTCTCGCTGCAAGAGCCCTAAGTTGGCGGCGGATGCAAGCAGGAGGCATGACGACAGTCTCTATCAGATCATCGTCATCCCACACGTCGGCTTTCAACGCACTGTTGCCTCGGTCGAGTGTCAGCAGGCAGCCCATTTACTTCTACACATTTGAGCGCAAATTTAGTCATTTATCCGATATTACAATGCCACAGGCAGCAAATAAGCGCCCAAATAGCAGCGGGCAAGCCCAAAAGGCTGCCCGCATTTATCGGTAAAGATTTGACATCAAAGATATTTAGAGAAGTCAACATTGCGCATGTCGCCTGTCTCAACAAACGCATTGTGGAATGCCATAGCCGCATGAATGGCATGCGGTGTCTGGCCGACTCCATTGGCGATCTTGAGATAATCGCGGAGCTGCTCGCGGAACATCGGGTGCGCACAGTTGTCGATAATGAGATGCGCTCGCTGCAACGGATCCTTGCCACGGAGATCGGCCACACCCTGATCGGTTATTATGATATCTACAGAGTGTTCTGAGTGATCGGCATGAGCAACCATCGGTACGATGTTGCTTATAAGACCGCCCTTGGAGACAGAAGGACACGAGAAGATGGAAATATAGGCATTGCGGGTGAAGTCGCCTGAACCACCGATTCCATTCATCATGCGTGTACCAAGTACATGGGTCGAGTTCACTGCACCAAATATATCGGCCTCAAGCGCGGTATTCATCGCAATGACTCCAAGACGACGGATCACCTCCGGGCTGTTGGAGATCTCGGCCGGACGCATCAGGATCTTGTCATGGAAGAAGTCGAGATCCTTGAAGAGGATTTCCTCGGTAGCATCACTGAATGTCATCGAGCATGTCGACGCAAATGTACATTTTCCTTTCTTCATCAGCTCAAGCACTGCATCCTGAATCACCTCGGTATACATCATGAACTGCGGGATCTCAGGGCTTTCGCCAAGATCATAAAGCACAGCATTGGCCACATTTCCGACACCCGACTGCAACGGGAGGAAGGACTTGGGTATGCGTCCCATACGATACTCTCCAAGAAGGAACTCAACCACATTGGCTCCGATCTGCTTGCTCACCTCATCGACCTCGGTAAACGGCTTCACACCGTCGAGGCTGTAGGTCTCAACAACACCCACAACTTTTTTGGGATCAACTTTCAACACCGGAGTGCCGATACGGTCTTTGGGGGTGTAGACAGGTATCTCACGACGTGCCGGAGGATCAAGCGGCTTGTAGACATCGTGCATGCCATAGAGACTTGTAGGCAGCTCTGTGTTATGCTCAATAAGAATCTTGTCGGCAAGATCAACATATGTAGGACCGTTGCCAAGCCCGGTTCCGAGAAGAATATTGCCTTCTTCATCAATATCTGCAGCCTCAATGATGGCATAGTCGAAATGGCCGTAGAATCCATAACGGGCTTCCTGAGCCATTTCGCTGAGATGGCGGTCGAAATAGTGTGTATCGTGGGAATTTATGCGCTTGCGCAGATCAGGCGTGTTCTGATATGGTGCGCGCATGTTGATCGCATTGTTCTGGGCAAGGATGCCGTCGACATGCATTGAGGTCGATGCTCCGGTGAAAAGATTGATTTTGAACGGGCGTCCCTCTTCATGCTCCTTTGCAGCCTTGTGGGCCACCGCTTCGGGAATAAATTTGGGTGTACCGGGGGCTGTAAAACCAGAAAGGCCTATGGTATCACCATTTTTGATAAGTGCCGCAGCCTCGTCGGCAGTCAGTTTTGCGTAAGCCATAAGTTGTGATTTCTATTTCTTCGGGAACTGCCGGAAGGTCCTTTCCGAACAGTTGCCCAATTACACGCGATTTTATATTTTTGTGCAAAAATATGTATTAACTCCGTGTTTTGCAATATCCGCAAAGTTTTTCACGTATTTTACCAGACATGGAGACATCACGACCATAACACAGGATGGAAAAAGAAAAAAACCTATATATAGAGACCTATGGCTGCCAGATGAATGTGGCAGACTCGGAAGTCGTGGCAGCCGTCATGGAAATGTCGGGCTACAGCATCACCGACTCAGCCGAGGAAGCCGACGCCATATTGCTCAACACATGCTCCATACGCGACAACGCCGAGCAGAAAATCATCTCCCGTCTTGCATTCTTCAATTCCATGCGCCGCAAGCGTGGCAACCGCAGAATGATACTTGGAGTAGTAGGCTGCATGGCCGAACGTGTAAAAGAGACTCTTTTAGAGAACCACGGCGTCGACCTGGTCGCAGGCCCGGACTCCTATCTTGATCTTCCGGCATTGTTTGCCTCTGCCGAAGCCGGAGAAAAAGCCATCAATGTCGAACTGTCGACAACCGAGACCTATCGCGACATAACTCCCTCGCGAATAACAGGCAACCGTGTAAGCGGCTTTGTGTCGATAATGCGCGGATGCAACAATTTCTGCACATACTGCATCGTACCCTATACCCGAGGCCGCGAGCGCTCAAGAGCCGTAGACAGCATTCTGCGCGAAGTCGCCGACCTGCGCGACCGCGGATTCAAGGAAGTCACTCTGCTGGGTCAGAATGTCAACAGCTACAGACACATCGACAGCGAGAGCGGCAATATCACAGATTTTGCCGGTCTGCTATCCATAGTAGCCGAAAGCGCGCCGGAAATGCGCATACGCTTCACGACCTCACACCCCAAGGACATGACCGACGAGATACTTGCCGCCGTAGCATCGCACGACAACATCGCCCGCCACATCCATCTGCCTGTTCAGAGCGGCTCTGACAGCGTGCTCAAGGCGATGAACCGAAAGTACACACGTGAGTGGTATCTCGACCGAATCGCCGCGATACGCCGCATCATTCCCGATTGCGCGATATCAACCGATCTATTTACCGGCTTCCACAATGAGAGCGAAGAAGATTTCCAACAGACGCTGTCACTGATGAAAGAGGTGGGATTTGATGCCGCATTCATGTTCAAATACAGCGAACGCCCGGGAACAGTCGCATCACGCACTTTGCCTGACAATATTGCCGAAGATGTAAAGATCGACCGCCTTAACCGTATGATCGAGGTTCAGAACCAATTGTCGGCAATATCAAACCAGAGAGAGATCGGCAAGACACGCCAGGTTCTTGTCGAAGGTGTGTCAAAAAGAAATATCAAGGAATGGATCGGCCGCACATCGCAAAATAAATCGGTAGTATTTCCCAAAGGAGACTTCAAGGTCGGCGACTTTGTAGATGTGACAATCACCGATGCCACCTCCGCAACACTCTTTGCCAAATGATCGAGTATGTGAAAGGAACTGTCGAGGAACTGACCCCGACATACGCAGTGATCGATTGCTCAGGCCTCGGTTACCGGTGCGAGATCTCATTGCCCACCTTCACGGCGATCGAGGGAAAGTCACAGGTAAAACTGCTGGTGCACGAAGCCATAAGGGAAGATGCATGGACACTCTACGGGTTTATCGATGAACGCGAGCGCGGACTATTCAGACTTCTCATCGGAGTGTCGGGCGTAGGCGCAGGTACAGCACGCATGATCCTGTCGGCATTGTCGGCAACTGAGCTCGAAGCGGCAATAATCAACGGAGACCACCTGAAGCTGAAGGCTGTAAAAGGTATCGGCGCAAAAACCGCCCAGCGCATAATCGTAGATCTGAAAGACAAGGTGAAACCATCGGATGATACCGATATGGCATCAGTCATAGCCGCCGGCAAAGCAACTTCGTCGCCGGCATTTGAAGAATCTCTTGCCGCTCTCACAATGCTTGGTTTCCAACGCGCACATGCAGAGAAGGTCCTGAAAAAACTTTACGAAGCAGATCCGGCTCTAAAAGTCGAAACCGCCATAAAACAGGCACTTGCCTTGCTTTAGACAACACAATAAGTCACCTAACCACTTAAATAAATCTAATCAAACCATGAAAATAAGTCGGATCACAATAGCAGCGAGTGCAGCACTTGCCGCTATCATGTGGACAGGATGCGCCGGCGACAAAAACGCCACAGCACCCGAGGAGCAGCCAAACTATGTCGACATCAAGACTATGACTGACCTCAGCGAATACTTCAAATACAGCCCGGACCGCGGAACGGTAATTTCCGGACACCGCGGCGGCATGGTGACCGGATATCCGGAGAACAGCATCGAATCCTTTGAAAAGACCTTGTCGCTGATGCCGTCGTTTTTTGAGATCGATCCACGCCTCACGGCCGACTCGGTGATCGTGCTTATGCATGATGCGAAACTCGACCGCACGACAACCGGCAAAGGACGCGTGGGCGATTACACATACAAAGAGCTGCAGCAGTTCAACCTTGTCGACCGCGAGGGCAATGTGACTCCCTACAAGATACCGACACTCGAGGAGTGCATCGCATGGAGCCAGGGCAAGTGTGTGCTGAATCTCGACATCAAGGATGTACCCACAAAGACCATGACCGATTTCCTCAAGAAACAGGGTGTGGCAAACGTGATATACACAGTGTGGCGTCCCGACCAAGTACTCGAATATCTTAAGGCTGACCCTAACGCGACATTCTCGATATGGTGTCGCCAACCGGAAGAGCTCGACGCATATGACGCCGCCGGCATTCCCTGGGAACGCGTGATGGTGGGCTATGTGGGCGCTACGATGGATCAGGCAAAACAACGCCTCTACGACGGCCTACACGAGCGTGGAGTCATGTGCATGATCTCGGTGGCCCCGACACACGACGTATGCCTAAACAACGACTGCAAGGTCGAGGGATACAAAACGGAGTTTGAGACTTTTATGCGTCCCGATATTGTAGAGACCGACTACCCCTATCTGTTCATGCGACTCGATCAGGAGAAAGCTCCCATAGAGCGTAAACTATAATAACATGACTACGATAGAGGAAGTACTCGCACGCGCAACCGACACCAAGACACTGCGCATAGGCGACAGCATAATCGGCGAAGCAGCCGATCTGTTCAAAGAGGTTTTTCCCGGGAAAAGACCAGTCATCATCGCCGATCCCACAACATGGCTTGTCGCCGGCGAAAAAACACATCAGAGCTTCATAGAGGCAGGTCTTAACCCCGACAAACCACACATAATCAGCGACGAGGGACTGCACGCCGAATGGAAATATATCGAAGAGCTTGACAAGGTGCTGGCTGCAACCGACGCAATAGGCGTTGCAGTGGGATCAGGCACTATCAACGACCTGACCAAACTCAGCTCACACCACTGCGGTAAACGATATATGACAGTAGCTACCGCAGCATCCATGGACGGCTACACTGCATACGGGGCATCGATCACCCGCGACGGAGCCAAACAGACATTCAGCTGCCCGGCTCCCCTCGCACTGCTTGCCGATGTAGCGATCATCGCCGCAGCACCGCCGGAAATGACCGCAAGCGGCTATGCCGATCTGTTTGCAAAAATTCCGGCAGGAGCCGACTGGATTATTTCTGATGCGCTCGGCATAGAACCCATCGATGCTTTCTCGTTCGGCATCGTGCAGGACGGACTGAAACTCGCGCTCAGCGATCCCGAAGGTGTCAGAGCAGGAAACAAAGACTGCATCAGACGACTTATTGAAGGTCTTGTGCTAAGCGGTTTTGCCATGCAGACGCATAAGACGAGCCGGCCGGCATCGGGTGCCGACCACCAGTTCTCGCATCTGTGGAACATGGAAAACCACGTGATGAGAAACGGCCAAGCACCTTCCCACGGTTTTCAGGTGAGCATCGGCATGCTCATGTCGACAGCACTATACCGGCAACTTCTTGATGAAGATATCGAAACTCTCGACGTTGAAAAATGTGTTTCAGCATGGCCTACTCTCGATGAGGCACAAAGAGAGGCCAGAAGCATGTTTGCCGATACTGATTTCCCCACTATCGGCGAGACCGAGATCACTGCAAAATATGTCGACCGCGACGCTCTGCGAGATCAGCTGAACAGCCTGAAAAGCAACTGGACAGAGATAAAGAGACGTCTTGAAGCACAAATCATACCCTATGAAGAGGCAAAAGCACGCCTTGAAGCTGTGGGAGCACCTGTAGAGCCTGAGCAGATCGACATAAGCCGCCAACGCCTGCGCGACAGCTTTCTGCGCGCACAACAAATACGTCGCCGCTTCACCATACTTGATATCGCTGTGCGTACCTGCCTTCTCGACAAGTGGCTCGACAAAATATTCAAGGTATGATAATCCGGAATGTGGTGCCCTGCCCCACAACCGACGACAGCACCACAATGCTTCCACGATGATAGTCGCAGACTATGCGCCGTGCAAGCGACAGGCCGAGCCCCCATCCCTTACCTTTGGTAGTATATCCCGCACTGAAAACGGTTTTCCATTTTTGGCGCGGGATTCCTTTTCCCGTATCAGCGACATCGATAACGGCGCCTTTATCACATTGAGAGAGAGTGATCGTGACGGCACCGGCTCCGTCCATCGCATCGGCAGCGTTTTTAATAAGATTTTCAAGCACCCACCGCAAGAGCTCCGGTGATCCGCCGACAGTTACCGCGCCGTCAGCCACGACTACCGATATGGCGATCTCCGACGACAGGCGTCGGTTCATATACCGCACAACACTCCCGATCAGCTCCTGAAGATTCACAGGCTTTAAAACCGGGCAGGCACCGATTTTTGAAAAACGGTCGGAAACATCTGACAGGCGCATGACATCTCTCTCCATCTCCATAATGATCCCGTTGGCCGAAGCCGGCGCATGTTGAGCATCGGCTTTCAGACATTCGATCCAGCCCATCAGCGAAGATATAGGGGTGCCAAGCTGGTGGGCAGTCTCACGCGATAGTCCGACCCATATAC
>JAIDKP010000365.1 GCA_029051445.1 Muribaculaceae bacterium
GTCGGAGGGTATCAGGATCAAGATCCCGCCTGAGGGAACTACTCTGCTTGATTTTCCAAAGGCGCGTATAATATGCCAGCGCGGCTATGACAAGGCCATGGAGCTTATGGACTCGATAAAGGGTCGTGTGGCTTCGCGTATTCCTGCAGAATCAAGAAATCTTAAGCGGGAGGTTTTTAAATCGAAAACTCCTTATGTGAGGTTTGACTCGGTGCATGTGGAGGGAGGCACTCCTAAACAGAACGAGTATATCAAGTATCTGTTTACGGGTAATAAACCGGATACTTTCGGGATTGAACATGCCAAGCTCGCCTACTATCGTGCCGTGACTTCTGGAAAGCTGCGCAATCTTGTGCCTCATGCTGTCTACAATGATTCGACCGGATATTTCACACTCGACATGAAGGCTACGGTAAAAAACAACATGAGTGTGGGTGTCGGAACTTATCTGACTTCGTCGGTGAACAGTATGATTGTGTTGTCGGCCGGTTATAACTCTCTGGCTCTACGCAGTCTCGATGTCGATTTCAACGGATGGCTCGGACAGAGCAGTCTTGCGGCCTCGCTTGGCGGAAAAATGTTTATGCCTACTGCGATTCCGTCGGCAGTGACGCTTAGCGCCGTTGTGTCACACCGTAGTGAGCACCAGAGCGACAAGTTGTTTTATGATGAGAATAATCCTGTGTTCATGCGTCATTTTGAGGCTTTTGGCCGTGTCGGTTATGCATGGGCTCTCGGACGCACCGGTGAAATGAGTGTTTCTGCCGGCTACGGTTACCTTCGTGACAAGTATGCGACTACAGGGGCGGCTCTTGTGGTTGATGGAAGAAAGGATATCATAGATTTCGGCCTTGGGCAGGTATCGGTGAGGGCACAGTTCAATACTCTGGATAATGAGATGTATCCTACGAGCGGTCATCGATATATGTTTGTAGGAATGGGGGTTGCAGGCGATTACTCTCTTAAATCGGGCGGAGCTGCCGTCCCTGAAGTGAAAAACCGTGACTGTCGATGGCTGCAGGCAGAGATCAATGTTGAAAAGTTTTTCAGTATGGGACGTCATTTTTCCATAGGCCTGGAGTCCAATGTTCTCGCATCGACAAGAAAACTTCTTGGCAACTACAATGCTACACTTGTCGCTGCTCCCGGCTTTAATCCTATGGCATCAAGCTATAACTCTTTTCATTCGTCGCTGCGTGCTATGAGTTATGCTACTGCCGGTGTTATACCTGTCGTGAAGTTTTCCGATAATCTTCAGCTGAGGTGCGAAGCTCATGTTTTCATGCCTTTCCGTGCTATCGGCCGTGCGGCCGGAGGCGGGGCGTGCTATGGGCGCTGGTTTAGTGATCCACGTTGGCTCGGTGAAATTTCGGTAGCTTATAATTTCCCCTTCAAAGCTTCGCTTGCCGGCTATGTGAATTATATGGATTCTCCCGGCGACAGGTGGAATGCGGGTCTTTCGTTCGGTCTGTTTTTCCTTCCTCCGCAGTTTTTGCGTTAAACAAAATTAACGGTTGTGTGTCGGATTTAGTGACAGAGATGGTATAATTTTGTCGGCGAAACAATGGTGGACGTGTGTCCCGGCAATGCCGCGGACATAGTCCTGAAAAGGGAACGAGGTGAGAATCCCCGACAGTCCCGCTGCGGTATTTCCCCCTAAATGGAGAAGATCACCGGCCAAGGCACTGCAATCAGGCGGTGCCGGAACAGCCACTGGGTATGGTAATGCATATCCGGGAAGGTGCCGGAAGGATCGGGAAGAGTCCGAAGACCTGCCATTGTGTAGTATATGCGTGCTTGTTCTGCTATCGACCACGCATCAGTTTTACCTGAAGATTCTTTCGCGGATGAGAATGCAGGCTTTTATCCCATGTCATGTCGTGAAGTCGCTGCTGTTGCCGGCGACACTGTTTTTGTGTCATGCTGTTTCCGCTCAGGTAAAAGTAGATACAACACGTGTAGGTGCAAAGGCACTTGACGAGGCCGTTGTGAATGCGAAGTTCGACCGTAAGACTCTTAGGTCGTCTTCTCCCACATTCAGTATTGACAAGGAACGTATGTTGCGCAGCGGCGTGACAGATATTTCTGACGCAGTACACCGTCTGCCCGGAGTCACGTTGCGTGACTACGGTGGTGCGGGAGGTATGAAAACCGTTTCGGTGCGCGGGCTCGGCAGCGCTCATACGGCAGTAGTGTATGACGGTATGCCTATTTCTGACGCACAGAGCGGCTCGATTGATCTGTCGCGTTATTCGATTGACAATCTTGAAGACCTCTCGCTAATAATCGGAGACAATGATGATGTGTTTATTTCTGCAAAGGCAGCCGCATCACCTGCCACTCTGATACTTGCAACGCCAGGAATGAATCTTGAAGGGCGCGGAGCCGAGCTGACTGCACAGATCAAGGCAGGATCGTTTGATTATGTGAGTCCATTTGTGCGAGGTGTGTTCAGAGCCGGTGATAGGATTGCTCTCGGTTTTACCGGTGAGTTTACGCATGCAAAAAACGATTATCCATTTGATCTTGTCAACGGCATTCTTGTGACGCGAGAAAAACGTTCTCACAATCTCATGAATTCCGGTCATGGCGAGTTTAATTTTCTATGGAAAGCCGGCGATAGCGGAGAGTTATCCGCAAAAATCTATTATTATGACAATAATCGTCAGCTTCCCGGACCGGTGATGTACTATAATGTCGATGCGTCGAGCGGTGAATTGCGTGACCGCAATACATTCGGACAATTGACGTATACACACCAGATCGGAAAAAGCTGGAAAATAAGAGCCGCAGGAAAGTTCAACTGGTGCGGATCGCTATATACGGATATAGACAAGAAGTATCCCGACGGAAAACTCGACGAGTTCTATTGGCAGCGTGAGGCCTACGGATCGGCTCAGGTAATGTTTGAACCGACCCGGGCATGGAGTTTCGGATATTCGGCGGATTATTCATTCAACTCGCTTAACAGTAATGATAAAGCAGCGGATATGCATCCGCATCGTAATTCTTTTCTTCAATCGATGACTGCTAAATGGCGTTATGGACGTATTGTGGTTACCGGACGGCTCATGCAATCAAATTATTTCAGCAGCTGCCGAGCCGGATTTGCAGCACCGGCCAATCACAGCAGGGTATCTCCTTCGATAAGTGTGAGCGGGCGTCTGCTTAGAAGCGGGTTTCTCTATGGCCGTCTCAGCTATAAAAATATATTCAGGATGCCGACTTTTAATGAGGCTTTCTATAACAGATATGGAAATCCCTATCTGCGTCCTGAGAGCACCGACCAGTTTAATGCGGGTCTTACCTGGCAGGCTCCTTCGTTTCCGTTAATGCGACAGTTGGTTGTGACCGCCGATGTGTACCGCAACTATGTGCGTGACCGCATCGTAGCTATCCCGCAGAATATGTTTATATGGAACGTGACCAATCTGAACAGCGTTCATGTCACCGGCGCCGATGTCACCCTCAATGGTACGCTTGGTGTGGCACGCCGCCACGACATAGTGCTTGGCGGTACATGGAGTTATCAACGTGCAAAGATCAATGTAGATAAAGAAGATCCTGTCTATGGAAGTCAGGTCGCGTATATACCCCGTAATTCCGGCTCATGCTCGATAGGATATGAAAATCCATGGGCAAATTTGGTTTTTCACGGACGTGGTACAAGCGATAGGTATACAGCCAACGCCAACAGCCCCCAGACGCTTCTGCCCGGGTATTTCGAGGCCGGATTGACGTTGTGGCGACGTTTCGCACTGCGTTGCGGCAGCACTATAGAAGTGAGGGGCGACATAATCAATCTGTTTGACAAGCAGTATGCCGTTATAGCGCGTTATCCGATGCCAGGCCGTTCGTGGATGTTTGCAGTGAAATATATTTTATAAAAAAAAACAATATTACAACAGATTATGAAAAAGTTTCTTCTAATGGCTGCTGTCGCAGGTGTGTTCTGCTTCACCGGCTGTTCCGACAATGATGAACCGGAACCTATCATTGATCCGGTGATGACCTCTGAAGGTGTGTTTGTTGTCAACTCGGGAAATCTTGGCGGCAATATCGTCGGTTCGCTCAGCTACCTCGATTATTCGGCCAATACAATTGCCAACAATGTGTTTTATGATGCCAACGGTCAGTATGTAGGTGATACATTCAACGATGGTCTGGTATATGGTGATAAGATGTATCTTGCTGTTACAGAGTCAAATGTAGTGCATGTGGTCAACGCCGGAACACTCAGGCTTGAAAAAACAATCCAGATGGATGCTACTGAGTCGCGTCCCCGTCGTCTTGCAGGATATGACAATAAGGTGTATGTCACACTTTTTACGGGATACCTTGCCCAGATCGATCCAGCGACAATGAGTGTCACCGCTACAGTTGAGGTCGGCCCGAATCCGGAGGCTGTGGTAGCGTACAACGGTAAGCTTTATGTTGCAGTGTCGGACGGATACAATTCGGCCGGCGACTATGCCAACGCATGTGTGGCCGTTGTAGACCCCAAGACTATGACTGTGACAAAGAAAATCCAGGCGGGCAAGAATCTGACAGATCTCGCTACAAACGGTGAGTCGCTTTTCGTGCTTTCGTCGGGCGAATATGAGGCTGGCACATATAAGCAGATCAATTATGGTGTTATGGAGATCAAAAACGACCAGGCTTCGGAGATTCTTTTCCCGGCCACGTTGATGGGAATCAATGCAACGACTCTCTACTATATCGACAACGGATATGGCGCTTCGTCGATCAGCTACGGTAAGTATGATCTGAAGTCCGGTGCCACATCGTCGTGGATCTCGGGCAGCGACATCAAGTCGCCCGCAGGCCTCGGTGTCGACGCTCTTTCCGGCAACACATATGTCATCAGCTATAATCTCGGCGAGTCGGGCTATGCCGACTACAGAGCCGCAGGTTACATGGCACGCTATGACGAGAATGATGCTCTTAAAGGTACATACACAGTAGGTGTCGGCGCAGTCAGAGTGTTCTTCAATAACGTAGAACGTTGAAGAAATGAGTCTAAAAAACAGGTATTATATTATAATTGCGGTTACATGTCTGCCGGCCCTCCTTCTCGGGAGTTGTGCCGGCCGACAGCAATCGTCGGAACGGGAGGGAGCGGTAGTGCGGCTTCCTCTCGACTATGCCAGAAATCTCCGTCTCTACAGCTATCCTGACGGGTGGACCGAGGCCGAGATCGTAAATCCATGGGACACAACGAAGCTGCTTCAGAGGGTCGCCATGGTGCCTGACAGCCTTGACGTGATACCGTCGTCGGTTCCCGACGGGGCTACAGTGGTCAGGACTCCTTTAAGCCGCAGTCTTGTCACAACTTCAATGCATCTGAGCCTTCTGTCGGAGTTCGGTGCCGAGAAGTCGGTGGCCGGAGTGACGGATGCCGAGTATATTTATCTTGATTATGTGCGTGACGGTATAAAAAATGGCGATATTGTGGATTGCGGTGTGACCACTGCGCCTACAATCGAGCGTGTGATTTCAATCTCGTCGGACGGAATTATGATTTCTCCGTTTGAGAGCGGCGGCGACTATGGAAAGCTTGTCAAACTCGGTATCCCGATAATCTACACAGCTGACTATATGGAGCCTGAGCCGCTTGGCCGAGCCGAATGGATGAGGTATTACGGTATGTTGTTCGGTAAGGAGGCTCTGGCCGACAGCATGTTCAGCGCCATTTCTGCGGAATTTATTGACGTTGCCCAAAGAACCTCAGAGGCTCTGAAAGGTGATAGCCATCGTCCTATCGTTCTGTTTGATCTGCCTTATCAGGGAGTATGGTATGTCAATTGTGCCAGATCAATCAATACTACTTATGTCGATATGGCCGGAGGTGACAGCCCGTTTGGATATATCGACGGAAAGACAGAGGCTCTTGCACCTGAGAAGGTTGTTATGGAGGCAGGAGATGCCGATGTGTGGCTGATCAGGTACAATAATTCCGGTGATCTGACGCGTAAGTCGATGCTTCGCGATAATCCGATGGTAGCGCAGTTCAAGGCTTTCAAGGAAGGGAATGTTTATGTGGCCAATACCGGTGAGGTAAGGTATTTTGAGGAGAGTCCGTTTCATCCGGAGCGTCTCCTTGGAGATATCGCCGAGATTCTTCATCCTACAGGTGATCACGTCCTGCGGTATTTCTGCCGTATTTCGGAGTGAAACCTATGACCCGGGGGAGGTTGACTTGAAGAAGTGGCTTCGCCACCGCGATCCGGCCTAAAGTCTTACTTTTGATCTTCTTATCGTCAAATATTCTGTGTATATTTTATTCTATGTATATTTGCGTAAATATTTGAGGCTGTGCCAAAATTGTGTCTTAGGAATATATGGGTAGCTTGAACTATGTAACTGCCTGGAATTAAGCAGGACGCACGAGCCGTGCGTCCCTACTCTCCGTGAGAGGGCATTTATGGCACAGCGGCAGATATTTGCGATAAGGAAAACTTTTGAATCTATGCTTGACAAAAATACAAGAGACAGAATCAAGGATCTTATCGGTCGTGAGGTCGTGCCTGCGATCGGCTGTACTGAACCTGTAGCTGTGGCACTTGCTGTGGCCAAGGCTACTGAGACTCTTGGTGGAGATGCGGCTCCTGCACGCATCGAGGTGACTCTCAGCGGCAATATTCTTAAAAATGCGATGGGTGTGGGTATTCCCGGTACGGGTATGATAGGTTTGCCTATCGCTATAGCTC
>JAIDKP010000366.1 GCA_029051445.1 Muribaculaceae bacterium
CGGCTGGGAAATCGAGATCGGCGGCAGCCTGTTGAAGAGACGCGACCTCACCTGGAGATCTACACTTAATCTCTCGCACAACTCGGGCAAGATCAAGAAACTCGGTATGGAAGGCCAATACATTGAGTATGCGGGCTTCCCGAACCCCGGCACCCCCGGTAATGCAGTCCGCATAACCAGTGGCTCGCCCCTCGGCAAGTTCTTCGTTTACCGCTATGCAGGTGTCGACGAGAACGGCCAGATCCAGATCTATGACAAAGACAACAACGTTGTGCTCGCTCAGGGTAACGCCCTCAACTCGAATAACAAGACTTGGGTAGGCAACGCGTTCCCCGCAATCATCGCAACCTGGAACAACACCGTACGCTACAAAGACTTCGACTTCGGCATGCAGCTCCGCGGCTGGTTTGACTTCGACGTAATGTCGCAGCCGAGCATGTACATGGGTCTGTCGATGGGCGGCGGCGGCAACAACCTCGTGAAGAAGCTCTATGAGCAGAACCAGCACATCAAGGGCGACAAGGTTCTCTGCGACTACTTCATCTCCGACGGCACATTCGTGAAGATCGACGCCATCAACTTCGGCTACACGCTCAACACCGCCAAGTGGACCAACTATCTGCAGAAGGCACGCTTCTACGTGACCCTGCGCGACGTTGCCCGCTTCACCAGCTACAAGGGCATCAACCCCGAGGTCAACATCAACGGTCTTGAGCCGGGCTTCGAAAAACTCGACGGATCAAGTCTCTACCCGCAGACCCTCCACGCCACATTTGGTGTACAGCTGACTTTCTAATCATTGTGCAACACGCATAATCAATACAAGACAGAAATGAAAATCAAAAATATACTGATGTCGGCTGCTATGATCGGCGCACTCTCGTCCTGCAACCTGGACGAAGTGTACTACTCACAGACCACGCCCGACAACTTCCTTGAGAACGAGATTACCATCAACCAGCTTCTCACCCGCCCGATGAACCACTGGGCGTATGTGATCAACGAGTACATGGTCGAGGTGAACGAGGAGTCGGCCGACTGCTTCGTATGGCCCGCCCGCACTACCGGTGACGGCCACGACGGACAGAACCGTCCGAACATGCGCAACCACACCATGACCGAGACCGACAACTGGGCTGATACAGGCTGGAAAGAGGCTCTGCAGGGCGTGGCACGCTGCATGGACGTAATCGAGAAGCTCAACGCTCTTGACTACGCAGCGATGAACATCGATCCCGCCAAAAAAGAGCAGCATATCGGTCAGATGAAGGCCTTTATGGGTTTCTTCTACATGGTCGCTCTCGACTGGTATGGCGGTGTGACAATCTATGAATCGACATCCGATCCTCTGAAAGGACGTTCGACAGCCAAGGAGACATTTGACTATACCGAACAGCTACTCAAGGATGCAGTAGCAGGACTTCCTGTCCGTGAGTCGCTTAACGAGGAGGTAAACGGCTTCATGAAAAAAGGCTCTGCCGCCATGGTGCTTGCCCGCCTCTATTTCAATGCCGAAAGCTATATCGGCGTGCCGATGTTTGATGAGGCCCAGAAAATCTGCGAAGACATCATTGCAGGTGTCTATGGTCCCTACGAGCTCGAGGAGAACTGGAAAGACCTCTTCGGCTTCAACAACCATTTCTCAAAAGAGATCATCTGGGGTACTCCTGCCGACTGGTCTCGCCTTAGAAATGAATGGTATCATACCCACAACGGCATGTTCCCCTACAAGATCTATAAGTATCTCGGCATCAGCTATGCAAACTTCAGTACATGGTGCCATAACGGCGAGTCTCTGACCCCCTCGCGTGACCCCGAGTACAACAAATATCTCGACACCAAGCCCGAGATCAAACTCGGCTCGCCATACGAGAAATTTGATGATGCCGACCAGCGCAAGAAGTGCTACCGCTATCTCGGCAACGGCGACTATGAGGGAATGTTCCTCATCGGCAAACTTCAGGATCCCGAGTTCCCCGAGCGCGCAACCGACTACGAGCGCAGCTATGGTCCCTACAAACCAGGTGTGACTGTTACGATATACGACAAGATGGCTCCCTGGGCATTCCTGAAAGAGAACCTCACCAAGGAGCAGATCGAGGAATACTCGAAGCGTAACATCAAGATGTATGACACCAAGGCAGAAATGCCCTCTGAGTTTGTGAACTGCGCAGACGAGGGTGACGGCGTGCGCCTGATGAAGCGCCCAATCCCTGATGACCGCGATCCGAAACTGTGGGGTACTCCCTGTTCGCCTAACGTGCGTCTCTCTGAGGTTTACTACACACTCGCAGAGTGCAAGCTCCGCAAAGGAGACAAACAGGGTGCCGCCGACCTTATCAATGCAGTGCGCAAGCGCTACTTCGACGGAGGTATGGATCCCAACCCAGTTACAGCAAGCAACCTCGACAAGTACCGTATGCTCGACGAATGGCTGATCGAGTTCCTCGGTGAAGGCCGCCGCCGCACCGACCTCATCCGCTGGGGTGCATTCCACACCGAGGCATGGTGGGATCACACTCCGACCAACGACAAGAACGTATGCCGCATGCCGCTCGGTGACTCTGTCATGGGATCGAACAACCTCCTGAAGCAGAACCCCGGTTACGGTGGCAACGAACTTTCGGCTGACGAGATCTAATCTAAGGATTACATTATAATGATGAAAAAAGCGCGATCGAGATGACCGCGCTTTTTTTTTTGCATTTATGTATGGATGTGTCAATCGTAACATCAAGCCAACACAATCCTCAAGGCCCAGGGAAAACACCTGGAAGCTCTATACACTGTAGAGAGCCGTATTTCGTACCAGACGGATGCTGACAACGGCCATAGTATCTACGATAGCCTGTATCAACACAACACCAATCGTTTTCGAACTTACCACTACAAGTGTTTTCTACACCTGATGTGCATAAAGTGCCTGAAGGAGGATTGTCGCCCTCCGCGCGTGTTGCGCGGATCTTCTTGGCTTCCTCGATACTAACCGGTTCGAAAACCGGCTTTTTAGAATCGTTTTTCATAAAATGGGATTAAGAATGTTCTACATGGGTCATTCCATGCATAATTAATACATCAATCCGTCTACAATTGTTTAGATATCTGCCCTAAAGATGGTTAATAACATCAAACCATCGAGACCTCAATGCCCACCCACATGCGCGAGCTACTACACAAACTTATTCATATATGTGCGGGAATGTATATGCTCCCTTTACGAGCACAGTGGCACAGAATGTATGCGTTATGAATCAATGCAGTATAGCCATAAAAGTTTACACAGCAAACTATTGCCGGCTACAGAGGGATAATGCGGGGCAAAATACAAGAGCTATATAATTGTCACTCAAAGGGTCTGTGCGGCACAGCGGCAGACTGCGGGAGGACTACAGAGGCTATATCAAAATGATTCTGATATGGGAAATGTTATATCCATTTTGTGGGCGTACTTTCGCACAATATCACTAACTTATTGCAAGCCCCACACCTTCGCGCTTGTCGCGCTCGATGTGGGGCTTGGTATTGTTTTCCGTCTTCGACGGATGTGGGCGTACTGTCGCACGCCCATATACCGTTTAGATCGATCATCTGTCCTCAGACTTTGAGGAAGATGTTTTTGCGGTAAAGGATATAAAGGAATACCCAGCATAGGGCTACATAGCCGGCCGACTCGACAAATGGCTGTGCATTCTCCGGCATAAGTCCGACAAGGCCGCCGAACACTTTGCCATTGGTGAAGGAAAAGCTGATGAATTTCTGGGCAAGGTAGATGGTGATGGAGTTGAGACCGATAACCTTGAAGAAGAATGTCCAGCGTTTCCAGCCAAGCACGTCGATGATATAGTAGAACAAGGCGAACATGAGGACGGAGTAGGCTCCGACAACGCAGACAAATGAACTGGTCCAGAGTTTTTTGTTGATCGGGAACACCTGCGCCCATATCAGTCCGACAATGAGAAGGGCGATTCCGGCAACCACAAGCCAGAGAACCTTGCGGGTATCGGTGAGGCCTTTTTTCTGTTTTTTTATGAACTCGCCGGTGAACATGCCAAGCATGGCCGTGACGATAGCAGGAATGGTGGAGAGTATGCCCTCGGGATCGAACTGGCCGGGCTGATGCAGGTGCTCCGACATGATGATGCGGTCGATGTAGCCGATCCAGTTACCCTCGAACGAGAGGGGGTCTGCATTGACTCCCGGCACGGGCACGTACATCATCAGCAGCCAGTAGCCTACAAGGATGGCAACAGCGATCCAGATGCGGGTTACGGCACGGAAGTTGACAAACATAAGTGCGGCAAACATCCATCCGAGACCAATGCGAGCGAGGACACTGGCAAACCGGAAGTGCTCGAACTGAAAGTTCAGAATGCCGTTGTACAGAAATCCCAGCAACACCAACACGATGCCGCGTGTGATTATCTTACGGTATATGTCGCGAGAAGTCCTGCCCTGTGAGCGCTGCTTGGCAAGCGAGAATGGGAAAGAGATGCCGGCTATGAACAGAAACAGCGGAAAGATGGTGTCGTGATGCGCGAGGCCATGCCATGAGACATGCCCCATCTGCACGGCAAGAGTTTCAGTAAAGGAGCCCGGAACCAGGACCGCCAATGCAGCCAGCAAGGCAGATCCTCCCATTATAAAGAACATGTCGAAGCCACGCAAGGCATCAAGCGAGAGCAAGCGGCGATCGCTCTTTTTTTGTTTTTCCATCGGTAGTAATGATTACGGTTTGTCAGATCAGAACAGGTAGGTGACTCCCACAAGACCGGTGCGGCCATGGCACGGTATGCCCGGACCGACAGCCTCGCTCCAGCTGCGGTTGAGCAGGTTGCTGCCTTTGGCGAATACGGAGAACTGCGGTGTGAATCGGTAGTCAGCTCCGACTGTAAGGTCGGCGACAGTGCCGAGGGGAACGTAGCCAGCCAAAGATCCGGGATAGTAACGGCGTTTGAGACGGGCCTCGCCGCCGACATTGACGGAAAGAGCTTTGATAGGACGGACGGTTATCATACCGCGCAACTCCATTTTCGCACGGTCGCGCCACATATAGTAACCTTTGTCGTAGTCCTGCGGAGCCATGAGCGCGCTTCCCTCGACCGATACGATGTCACGCCAGTCGTAGCGGAGTGATCCGCCGAAGCGCCAGCCTTTCATGTCGACAGCGTGCAAGGTGCCCGTGCCTCCGCCCGGCATCATCCAGTCGTTGGCGATAGAATAGCCGCCATGCACAGTGAGCTGGAATCCGCGCCATGGCCCGACGATGAATCCGGCATCGCCGTCGACGGCTACATGCGACAACATGAAGCTCAGCGATGGATTTACGTAGCGCAGATCGCTATAAATATCGGATATGGTATTGGCTACCTGACCGCCTGTAGCAGTGGCAAACAGACGGAAATAGCGTGAAGGCGCACCGACAGCCTCGATCTTCGGGGCAATGTGGAATGCGCTGCCTCCAGAGTTGAACGAAAGGTCGACACGCGCACCGACGTTGACCTGATAGTTGGCACCACCAAATTTCATGCCTGGTGTGAGCGATACAAACCCGGACGTTCGACCGTTCTGCGGGAAATAGTTTCCATCGGCATAGATGGCACGCATTGAACTGTTGCGGTGGATGATGGTTGCCGCATAGTCAAACGACAGTCCACCAGTGCCGGTTGTCGCCGAGAATGGCACCGACATGTCGCCGTCGATGGTGAAAGTCTGTTCTGAGGCCGGTTTCACACCTTCGATCATATTCCACACCTCCCATATTTTCTGCATCTTGAAAATATCGGCATGAATGGCTACGGAATAATCCACTCTGCCGGCA
>JAIDKP010000367.1 GCA_029051445.1 Muribaculaceae bacterium
TGCGGCGTAATAGACCGGCTGCTTGATTCCCATATTCCGGAGTAGACGCTGCGAGAGCACACCCATGGAGACGAGCTGTTTGCCGGAGCGTGTCGAGATATTCATCAGGTTCTCGTAGACATCGTCGGCCTCTGCGACATTCAGGGCGATTTCGCGAGGGTTGAGGCCAAGGCGGGCGAACACGTTGGCAACTGTCGCCTTCAGGTCGAAAAATGTCGACTGGCGGGCGCTGTATGTCCAGTTACCTTCATTCAGGTCGCCGGTGATCCAGATTGCGAGATGCGACTCCTCGCTGAACTGTGCAAGTGGTCGTTCTGCTGTCGGTTCCTGGTTCTGATCGTAGAAATACGCGTTGCCGTTCTCATAAAATCTGAGATTGGCGCTCTTGCGGTTTATGTTGTGTGCGATAGATTCGAGTCCGCCGAATACAAGCGACTGGCGCATCACGCTCAGGTCATTGCTGAGCGGGTTGAGAAGCCTGACACACTTGTCTGCCGGCCAGCGGCTGAGGCCGTCATAGTAGCTGATCGACGATAGCGAGTTGTTGAGTATCTCGTTGAAGCCATTTGCGGTCAGCTGCTCGCTTATCGTGCGGAGCAGATCGTCGGCGGCATCGGTGGAAGTCTGGTAGGAGAGTGATGCGTGGAGCTGGTCTCCGGCTGCCACGTTGTTATAGCCGTAGATGCGGAGCACATCCTCTATCACGTCGCATGGGCGACGCACGTCCACACGGTAGGTAGGCACTTCGAGATTAACCTCGTCGTCGCTCGGGCGCCCCGTAGTGGCGATTTCGAGAGATGCGAGTATCGAGTCAACGGTCTCTTGAGGTATTTCCTTGCCTACGAGTGCGTTCAATCCCGAGTAGCTGAGTGTCACAGGGTAGGGGGCTATAGATTCCGGATAGACATCCACCGGCTCGCCGCAGATCTCGCCTCCGGCAAGCTCTTTTACCAGCAGGGCTGCGAGCTTGATAGCATAGAGACAGATATTTGGATCGGTGCCGCGCTCGTAGCGGAAAGATGCATCGGTCGACAGGCCGTGGCGGCGTGCTGTCTTTCTGACCCATGTCGGATTGAAATATGCGCTCTCAAGGAAAATGTCGGTTGTTGATTCGGTCACACCGGAATTCAGTCCGCCGAAAACTCCCGCAATACACATCGGGCCGTCACCGCCGCATATCATCAGGTCGCGCTCCGAGAGTTTGCGCTCCACTCCGTCGAGTGTCACAAACGTTGTCCCTTCGGCTACAGTCTTCACTGTCACCTTGTCGGCGTTGATATGTGCGAGATCAAAGCAGTGCATCGGTTGTCCGAGTCCGAGAAGGATATAGTTGGTGATATCCACGATATTGTTGATCGGACGTTGGCCGATGGCAGTCAGGCGTTCCTTCAGCCAGTCGGGGCTCTCGCATACCTTGACGCCTCTGATCGTCAGGCCGCAGTAGCGCGGACATGCCTCGGTGTTAAGTATCTCTACTCCGAGTGCACCGTCGTTGCGGTCACTTTTGAATGACTCGACACCAGGCTTGTGGGCTGTGACGGGGTGACCGTTGGCGCAAAGCCACGCAGCCAGATCGCGGGCGACACCGTAGTGCGATGCCGCGTCAACGCGGTTGGGGGTAAGATCCACCTCAAGCACGTGGTCGCTTGTCAGACCGTAGTATTCCGCTGCAGGTGTGCCCGGCTTCACATCTTCGGTTATCACGATAATGCCGTCGTGTGAGTTGCCGACACCTATCTCGTCCTCGGCACAGATCATGCCGAACGAGTCCTGGCCGCGCATACGGCCTTTTTTTATGGTAAATTCTTTACCGTCGGGAGTGTAGAGAACAGTTCCGATAGTTGCGACTACAACCGTCTGTCCGGCAGCCACATTTGGAGCGCCACACACAATCTGCACGGGATCGCCGGTGCCGAGGTCTACGGTTGTGATATGAAGATGGTCGCTGTCGGGATGGTCTATGCAGGTCAGTACTTTACCGATGACAAGGCCGCGGAGGCCGCCGCGTATCGACTCGACTTCCTCTACCGATCCGGTCTCGAGACCTATCGATGTGAGAGCTTCGGCCACGCGTTCGGCCGGAAGGTCGAAATCGACATAATCCCGAAGCCATTTATAGGATATATTCATTTACTCCAGTGGATGATTGATATGCACTTTCGATTAATGCGCAAAAATACATATTTTATCTTTAAAATTCAAACCGCTGTTTCAGACCTTAATCCATAGACCGAAAACACACAAAAAAGTGCTATCTTTGAGCAGACAAATCACAACACGTTTTCACTTATGGACTACGTTATTCTTGCAGGTGGACTCGGCTCACGCTTCCAGAAAGAGGGACATATGGTGCCGAAGCCTCTCGTTCAGCTTCTTGGTCAGCCGATGATCGGCCGCCTCATAAAGACTCTTTGCAAATTTGGTGCCGACCGCATTCAGGTTGCTGCCAATGCACGCATGCCACAGCTTATCGAGTATCTCGAAAATCTTATTGCCGAGGGCTATCCGGTGGTGGTAAATCCTGTCATAACCGATAATTCCTACGTAAGTCTGCGTGAGGGAGCCAAAGGTCTTGAAGGAAAGTTTATTGCCATGACTGTGGATGCGATCTTCACAAATGAGGAGTTCGGACGATATGTTGCCGGAGTTGAAAAAACCGATGACAACACTGTCCTGATGGGACTCACCCGCTTTGTCGACGACGAGAGCCCGCTCTATGCCCGCATCAACCCCGAAGGCGAGATCATCGATTATCGTTACGGTGGAGAGCCTTTTGCCGAGGGGACAATTGTATCGGCCGGTCTGTATGGCCTTTCCGGTAAAGCGATGCAGAAAATCATCGACGAGGAGAAGAGTCCGGAATCACTCAGCGATTTTCAGCGTATTCTGGCCGCTGAAACAGATATGACGGTTCTGCCGTTTGAGTTTGAAAAAGCCTTTGACGTGGACAACCTTCACGACCGCGCTGCCGCCGAAGAGTTCCTCCGCAACGCCAACGGCGAGTAAAGACTGATTCATGAACAACAATGCTCTTGCTTTCACGGCTCTGAGCCGTGAGTATTGCGAGGCTCTTGCCTCGGCGGCCGATGCGGCTCCGGGGCAATTCGTCGCCTCGATGCTCAAGCTGTTGCCGAGAATATATATTGCGGCTTCCGACCTGCAGCCATCTTCGCAGACACTGGTTCCCGAAGATGAGGATGCATGGCTTAACCCCGCACTTGACGAACAGTCGTATGAGAGTGTGCGCGCTTCGATAGCAGCCCTTATGGGGGAAAACGATGTGTTTCTTGAAGTTTTCGAGGAAGACATGAAATACAGCGACACACCTGTTGCCGCAAGCATTTCTGAAAGTCTTGCCGACATTTATCAGCAGCTGTTCAATTTCATTTATACTGTGTCCGACACAACCGACGAAATAGCCGACAGCGCCATTCTGGCTGTGCGTGCGTCGTTCCGTGAGTTCTGGTCACAGACTTTGCTGAATGTCCTTAGGGCGGTCAATCATCTTTGGTCGGCCGGTGAGTATACCGACTACACTGACGATGAATGCCTGGATTGAGGCAATGAGGCTGCGTACGCTCCCCGTTTCGACGGCCGGAGTAGTAGCTGCATGGGCGCTTGCTGCAGTTAGTCCTGTCTTCAGATGGGTGCCGGCGGTTGTCTGCCTGCTGTTTGCGGTTGGAGCGCAGATAGCCTCCAATTTTGCCAACGAGTATTATGATTACCGTGACGGGCTTGACCGACGCGGTCGTTCCGGACCGCGCCGCGGTGTGACCGAAGGCGACATCGCTCCGCAGGCCATGAAGCGTGCGACCTATGGGGTCCTCGCATTGACCTCTGCCCTCGGACTGTCGCTTGTGGCATGGGGCGGCCTGTGGCTTATTGCCGTCGGGATCGTGATCGCAGTCGGTGCGCTTGCCTATAGCGCCGGTCCGTGGCCTCTGTCGCGCCATTGTCTCGGTGAGGTCATGGTGATTCTGTTTTTCGGGATTGTTCCTGTCAACTTCACATGCTGGCTTGTGTCAGGCACATGGTCGGAGGCGGCGCTGCTTGTCTCCTTGGCAATCGGCCTGATGGGTGCCAATGTCTTGATCATAAACAACTACCGTGATGCCGACGACGACCGTGCTGTCGGAAAGCACACGCTTGCCACATTGCTTGGACGTAAGGTCGTCAGAGCGTTATATCTCGTTTTTGCTATCGTGGCTTGTCTGCTTGCCGTAACAGCCTCTTCACGTTTTACATCGGCTGCGTCGGTCTATGTTGTTGGAGCCATGTCTATATGGTGGCGTATGAGATTGCCCCAGAATCCGTCGGCTGCATCTCTTGCCGCACTTAATCCGCTTCTTGGGCTCACTGCGTGTTCGATGCTTCTATTTGCAATTCTTTTATTCGCTTGAAAATGGGTTTAAATCTCCCTCCGTTGGCTGAGCGGATGCGTCCGCAGTCTCTCGATGATTATATTGGCCAGTCTCACCTTGTAGGCCCGGGTGGAGTAGTGCGCCGCATGATACAGAGCGGAAATGTGGCATCATTTATTCTTTGGGGGCCTCCCGGAGTAGGTAAGACAACTCTTGCCCGCATTATATCCAAAGCAACCGGAAATGCTTTTTTTACTCTTAGTGCTGTTACATCGGGAGTTAAGGAAGTGAGAGACGTGCTTGACCGATGCAGGGCTGAAGTGTCGAGTGTCTTCTCCAAAGGACGTCCCATTCTCTTTATCGATGAAATACACCGGTTCAATAAGGCTCAGCAGGACAGCCTGCTCGGAGCGGTTGAGAACGGAACGGTAACTTTGATAGGAGCCACGACTGAAAATCCGTCATTCGAAGTCATCAGACCGCTTCTCTCTCGTGCGCAGGTCTATACACTGAAGCCGCTTGAGTCCGACGATCTTCGGCATCTTCTCGACCGCACGCTTGCGTCCGACGAGATCATGTCGCGTCGCGATGTGAGGGTTGAGTCGACAGATGCTCTGTTTCGTTTTGCAGGAGGCGATGCCCGTAAACTGCTGAATATACTTGATCTTCTGGAGCAATCTACTCCTCATGGTGAGCCGGTGATGATTTCCGACGAGAATGTCACATCGTCGTTGCAGGAGAATCCGTCGGCCTATGATAAGGGGGGAGAAATGCACTATGATATTATTTCGGCATTCATAAAAAGCATCCGGGGTAGTGATCCTGATGCGGCTGTCTACTGGCTTGCCCGCATGATAGCCGGAGGCGAGGATCCGGAATTCATTGCACGCCGTCTGGCAATAGTGGCTGCAGAGGATATAGGGCTTGCCAATCCAAATGCGTTGCTCCTGGCAAACGCCACTTTCGACATCTTGCGTAAGATCGGTATGCCTGAGGGGCGGATACCATTGGCCGAGTGTACTGTTTACCTTGCCAATTCTCCCAAAAGCAATTCTGCATATCTATCTATAGATGCGGCTTTGGCGGCTGTCAGGGAAACCGGAGATCTGCCGGTGCCGCTGCATCTTCGCAACGCTCCCACATCCCTGATGAAAGATATGGGATATGGGGCTGACTACAAATATGCCCATGATTATCCCGGAAACTTTGTAAGACAGCAGTTTTTACCCGACAGAATTATCGGCACGCGTTTTTGGCGGGCATGTCGCAACCAGCAGGAAGACCGCCTTGAGGAGATGCGTAAATCGAGATGGGGAACCGATTGATGCGGTGGACTGTCGTCCTGTTTTTGGCAAAAAAATGAGAAAAAACTCATAATTAATAAGGGATAATTGCTAATTTTGCGCTGTACTAAACAGACCAGTAAGCCCAATGAAAAAGATTGACCATCTTCTT
>JAIDKP010000368.1 GCA_029051445.1 Muribaculaceae bacterium
ACTAAACGCTCTTTCACCTACGACATAACCGACGCTATCGCCCAAAAGAAAGGAGCCTATAATATGCTATCGGTGCAGATGACTCCCGGATGGTGGGGTGACAAGATCATCACTCCCGGCGGCCATGACGGCATGATCGGCAAAAAGGTGGCATTCAGAGGTGTCGTCGAGATCAAATATGCCGATGGAAGCACAAAATATTACGGCACCAACTGCTCGGACTGGAAAGCCGGTGTAGCCGGCCCCGTGACTCATGCGGCAATCTTTGACGGAGAAGAATATGACGCACGTATCCTACTCGGACATGACACTACCGAAAAGCTATCGACACCTGAGCCCAATACTGAATTCAAAGGTGAGATACTTCCCTCACAGGGTGCCGAGATCTACCTCCGCGAAGATCTGGCGATGAGCCCCGTTCTTGCCTACACCTGGAAAGGTGTAACCGGCGCAAACGATGACAATTACGGCAAAGTAGTCGTGAACAAGACATACAAACCCGGCGAGGAGATCGTGATCAATCCCGGCGAAACGCTGGTGCTTGATTTCGGCCAGAACTGTGCCGCAGTCCCCGACTTTGAATTCAAGGCCCAGGAAGGCACAACACTCACATGTCTGCCCGCAGAGCTTCTCAATGACGGCAACGGCGCGAAGAGCCGCGGCATGGACGGCCCAGAAGGAAGCTGCCACCGCCTGAATCTGCGCATACCTGACAAAGGTATGATCCTGAAATATACATTCGGCAACAACGATGACTATGTGGACTATCAGCCGCAATGCACATTCTACGGTTACCGCTTTGCATCGGTAACCGCCGACAACGAGGTACGCATCAAATCAATAAAATCCATACCGGTATCCTCGATCACCGCCGACATGGAAACCGGCACAATCTCGACCGGCAATGATCTCGTGAACAAGCTCATCTCGAATACTCTCTGGGGACAGCGTTCCAATTATCTGTCGGTTCCGACCGACTGCCCTCAGCGCAACGAGCGCCTCGGCTGGACCGCCGACACACAGGTGTTCTCGGAGACAGGTACTTTCTTCGCCAACACAAGCGACTTCTTCCACAAGTGGATGCGCGACATGCGCGACACGCAGACAGAGCTCGGCGGATTTCCCGGTGTGGCACCTCAGGCACAGTATGGTGCCATGCCTAACGACATGATGCGTCTTGGCTGGGCCGACGCAGGTGTGATCGTCCCCTGGGTGGTGTGGAAACAGTTTAACAATACCAAGATCATCGATGAGAACTGGGCCGCTATGGAGAAATACATCGGCCATCTCAGCGAGAATAAAGCCAGCCACAAGGCACTGAGCAACGAAAACGGCAACTACCAGTGGGGTGACTGGCTGAGCTACGAGCCTCTCGAAAGCTGCGGCGGCGGTATCTATACTCAGGACGAGAACGGCAAGACAATTATCAGAGATGATGCCTATGCCTACTGGGACTACCTAAGCGGAAGCTACTGGCTTATCGATGCCGAAATGATGCGCGACATGGCCAAAGCTACCGGCCGCGACGCCTCAAAATATGATCGCATGGCCGCAGAAGCCCGCAAACACCTGCAGGAGAACTTCCTCACAAGCGACGGCAAATTCAAAACCGAGATACTCAACACAATGCAGACACCGGCGCTTTTCGCACTGAAGAACAATCTTGTCGACGGCGAGGCAAAAGCCGATATGATCGCCCGTCTGCGCCAGAATTTCGCAGAGCACGACAACTGCCTTCAGACAGGCTTCCTCGGCACTTCGATACTTATGCCGACACTAACAGAAAACGGCATGGGCGACATCGCCTACGAGCTTCTGTTCCAACGCAAAAATCCGAGCTGGCTCTACTCGATCGACAATGGCGCGACAACAATATGGGAACGCTGGAACAGCTACATGATCGAGCATGGCATGGGTCCGCGCGGCATGAACAGCTTTAACCACTATGCCTATGGCTGCGTGTGCGAGTGGATGTGGGAGACTATGGCCGGTATCTCGGCCGACACATCCAAGCCCGGCTTCAAGCATATAATAATGAGACCGATGCCCGACCGCCGACTCGGTTTTGTCAACGCCGAATACAACTCGGCCGCCGGCAAGATCACAAGCAACTGGAAATATGAAGGGAACAAGTGGATCTGGAACTTCACAATCCCCGAAGGCGCCACCGCATCGGTAACTCTTCCCGGCGAAGTTAACGCAACCGAATATACCGCCGGCAGCTACAAGATCGAGATCTAAACACAACAATCTGCCGACAAATATGTCGGATTGCAAGTTCGGAGTTCTTTAATGTCTATCAAACAGGCATCATGGCACAACCGGAACTGCAATCCGACATATTTTATATATGATCTATCAGAATTACGGCAAACATACATTGTTAACTGTTGCTAACTTTAATGCTTGTTATTTTTTATTAATTACTTATATTTGCAAATATTAACACCTGCTCACCGACGACTTCATGTTCGTAAAAAACACGATAAATACAATTCAGTTGGAGGAAGAAAACAACTTAACTTAAAAAAAAAAGAATGCAATCTTGTATCTTCTGAATTTATACGAATTCTATTCATCAGTCATATGTCTTCATTCTCAATGCTGAAACGGCAGTATATTATCTCAATTTACTACCTTGTGTGTCTTATTTCAATGACCGGATTCAAGGCCTCTGCTAAAGAATATGTGATCTCCGGACAGATATATGATATTGAAACTGACCAAAGACTAAACAAAGGCATTGTAACGCTCATCAACCTGACAGACAGCACCGTCATGGCTGAGACGATCGACACTCAAAACTGGCACCCCAACAACACTGCAAATGATTACTTTACAATAGCCTTCTATTGTAATAAGAATGACCGATTCAAGATGCGCCTTATAATTGAGCAGCCAGGCTACAAAACAGAGAAACGCGACATTGAATTTACAAAAGATTTCCCACAACAACTTAAACTCGGACAAATCCATGTAATAAAGCAAAGTAGCCCTTACTCGGTCGAAATGATGAAAACTCTCAACGAAGTGACCGTAACAGCAACAAAAGTGAAAATGGTCATACGGGGAGATACTCTCGTGTACGACGCATCTGCATTCCGGCTATCGGACGGTTCAATGCTTGATGCCCTTGTAGGCCAGTTGCCGGGAGTGGAGCTAAAGGATAACGGACAAATAACTGTCAACGGCAAATTTGTGAAATCACTTCTCCTTGACGGCAAAGATTTTTTCAAGGGAGACCCAAATATAGCTCTTAAAAATCTACCGGCATATATCGTAAAAAACGTGAAAGTCTATGACCAAATCGACGATGGAATAAAAGCGACCGGCAGCAAGCACATCAAGGGAGACAATCTTGTACTTGACGTAAGACTCAAGAAACAATATCAGAA
>JAIDKP010000369.1 GCA_029051445.1 Muribaculaceae bacterium
CAGAGGTGTGGATCCGGAAAGCGACTGGGGTATCGAAAACAGTGTCTATCCCCGCCCCCGCACATACTCGGTTACTGTCGGTCTTAATTTCTAAAACTGTATCGCAATGAAAAAAATATATACTTTCCTTGTGTCCGCAGCCACGCTCATAGCCGGGTCGTGTACCGGTGACCTCAACCAGATGCCTGTCATAGGCAACACATCGGATGCCGTCTACAGCTCTCTCAGCGGCTACAGCTCCGTTCTTGCCAAAGTGTATGCTTCCTACAGCATCATCGGTGCCGAACGTGGCGGAGGATCGCCCGATATAAGCAGCATCAACTCGCAGGACATGCTGCGCACTCTCTTCAACATGCAGGAGTTTCCAACAGACGAGGCTGCATACAAGTACAACTCAGGAGACAATCTCACCGACATTTCTCATATAAACTGGAATTCCAATGACATATGGGTATCGGACACATACTACCGTCTCTATTACATCATATCGCTGTCAAACGAGTTTCTGCGCTACTGCACAGAGGACTACATCTCTCGTTTTGACGATGCGACACGCAGTGAGATACGCACTTATGCCCTTGAAGCCCGATTTATGCGTGCGCTGACATACTCTTATGTTCTGGATTTGTTCGGCAAAGGTCCGTATGTCAATGAAAACACCCCTATGACGGCTTATATTCCCGAAGCCTATGACGGTACAAAGCTCTATGAGTTCATTATCTCGGAGATTGATGATATCGCACCCGAACTTCCCGACACGCCGTCATACGCCCGTGCCGGAAAAGGTGCGGCATGGGCTCTCGGAGCCCGTGTGGCTCTAAACGGAGAGGTCTACACCGGACAGAGCCACGCATCGGAGGCCATCGAGTACTGCAAAAAAGTAATGAGCCTCGGATATTCTCTCGAGCCTGTCTACACACACCTCTTCAACGCCGATAACGACAAACGCACAAATGAGATCATATTCTCGTTTGCCACCGACAATGCCAACTCGGCAACCTGGGGATCGGCAACCTACATCATCGCAGGATCATGCCCGGCCGACGGAGAAATCGCAGCGCAATACGGTATCGGTACAGGCTGGGGCAGTTTCACCGCACGTGGCGAGTTCACGTCGCTCTTTGATGACAACGACCGACGTTTCCTTTTCAAGACTGAAAACCAGACGCAGTATTTCACCGGAAATATGGATAACGCCGACATGGGCTACTGGTCATGCAAATGGTCCAATATGACCGATAGCGGCGAACCCGGCTGCCCCACCGATATCGGTGTCACAACCGACTTTCCGATATTCCGTCTTGCCGAGATCTACCTGACAGCAGCCGAGGCTGTCCTGAGAGGCGGCAGCGGCATGTCGCGCTCCGAAGCTCTCGATCTGGTCAACAAAGTGAGAGAACGCGCATTCGGCGACACATCAGGCAATATCACCGATGCCCAGCTCAATCTCAGTTTCATGATCGACGAGCGCGGCCGTGAACTCTATCATGAGCTGCACCGCAGATCTGATCTGGTGCGTTTCGGCCTGTTTACCACCTCATCCTACATATGGCAATGGAAGGGAGGAGTAATAGACGGCCGTGCGGTCGACAGCCGATACAATATCTACCCTATCCCTATGACAGAGATTTCGGCTAATCCCAATCTTAAAAACGAGCTTTACTAATCAGCGCAAACAGTCATGAAATTTCTTCGATATATATATTCAGCAACAATCGTTGCCGCTTTGGGGGCCACAGTCTCCGGGTGTGACAAAGATGGTGACATCATATACACCAACGGAGTCGATACCGCCGAACTCGAAGGCAATACCGCCGATATCGTGCTGGACAAAGATTATCTGGACGCTCTGGTGCTCACCGTCTACTGGAACGCCAACGGCGACATCTCGCTCAGCGATCCTGCTGTCGCAGCACCTTCCGGAGCCGTAACCAACGTGTTGCAGTATTCAGCCGACAATTCATTTACAAATCCGGCCGAGGAAACAATCGGTCAAGGAATATATGAGCGTCAGCTCACCTGCCGTGATCTGAACAGCATTGTTTCACGCCTCGGATTTGAGGGTGATGTCAAGTCAACACTCTACATACGTGTGAAGAGTTCCTTAGGAAGCAATCTTGATCCTGTCACAGGCAATGTACTCGCTGTCAATGTCACTCCATATGCCATCGACATGACTACAGCCTTCTATCTCAACAGCTCGCAGGAGGCTACCGGCCGGACTCTCTATTCGCCTGCCGCCGACGGACGCTATACTGGATTCATCGGTGCCGGAGGCTGGGAAAACTGGTGGCTTCGCGAAGGCAACAACACCATATGGGGCAACGACGGCGTGACCGGAACCGCTTTTGTAATGGGCAACAATACCACCGGAGAAGATGTCTGGAATTCCTGGTATCCCGGAC
>JAIDKP010000037.1 GCA_029051445.1 Muribaculaceae bacterium
ACATAGCGGCGGAAGCAGACGGATGATGTTTGTTCCGGCAGCACCTGTGAAGATGTGCTCGTCGAATATAAGACGGCGGCGCAATTCCTTGGCAGAATTGTCGAACTCGATGCCGATCATGAGTCCGCGTCCGCGCACTTCCTTTATGCCGGGTAGCTCTTTGAGGCGGCTGATGAGGTAATCTCCGATCTCTTGTGCATTTTCCACAAGTTTTTCATCTTCCATGATGTCGAGGACAGCACCGGCGACGGCGCATCCGAGGTGGTTGCCGCCGAATGTGGTGCCGAGCATACCGTAGACAGGCTTTAATTCCGGTGAAATGAGCACGCCAGAGAAGGGGTAGCCGTTGGCGATGCCTTTGGCGACGGTGATGATGTCGGGACGTATGCCGGCCCACTGGTGGGCAAAGAATTTTCCGGAACGTCCGTAGCCGCACTGAATCTCGTCGGCTATGAGAACGGTGCCTGTCTGCCTGGTGATTTCACGAAGCTGGCGCATGAAGTCGTCTGTCGCCATGCGTATGCCTCCGACGCCTTGTATAGGCTCAAAGATTACGGCAGCCACGTCGCCTTTTGCAAGCTCAGTCCTGACTGCTTCTATGTCGTTGAGCGGCAGGAATGTCACGTGTCCTCCGCGATTGACCGGCGCCTGTATCTTAGGATTGTCGGTAGCTTCGACAGCGGCCGATGTGCGGCCATGGAATGCTTTGTCAAACGCTATGATGCGGCTGCGGCCTGTGTGGAATGAAGCGAGCTTGATGGCATTTTCGTTGGCTTCGGCACCTGAGTTTACCAGAAAGAGGGCATAGTCGTCGTAGCCGCTCGCACGGCCAAGACGGTCGGCAAGTTTCTGTTGCAGCGAGTTTATGACCGAGTTGGAATAGAACAGCAGCTTGGAGGCCTGTTCGGTGAGTGCCTTCAGGTATCTCGGGTGGCTGTGTCCGACTGATATGACGGCGTGTCCGCCATAGAGGTCAAGGTATTCGTTATCGTTGGCATCCCACACGCGGCATCCGAGTCCGCGTGTTATTTCTATGTCGAACAGAGGATAGACGTCAAATAGTTTCATCGGAAATGTGTATTGATTTTTTGATGGGATAAATTTAATACTTTATGGCCAATTTAGCAAGATGGCAAAGAATGAAATTGCTAAATTTGTGATATGCTATACCGTATTCCTGTAATTCTCGCAGTTATGTTTGCCGCAGCGACAATCCATGTCGTGGCGGCAGAGGCTGTTGCGGATTTTGACAGGAATGCAGGCAGGGTCGGATGTGTGCAGTGGCGTAACGGCGATGCGGCCGCACCTGTTCCGGTAGTTATGCCTGGTGTTGGCGACAGTCTGCGTCTTGTCTTTGACCTGCTTGCTCCTGATGGGAGAGATGAGTCGTGGATGCCTTATCTGCGTTGCCGTGTGCGTCACAAAGATGCCGACTGGCGCGATGACGGATTGATAGACAGTGAATTTGTTGAGGGATTCAATGTCTCGGATGTCGGCTATGGCGAGTCTTCGGTTCTCGGGATGACGACTGTGATGTATCGCAATTACAGTGTTACAGTCCCTCCGGATGGAATGAGGCTGAGTGCTTCGGGAAATTATGTGCTTGAGGTTTTTGAGGACGGCGAACCTGAGAAGGTGATAATCTCGGCTCCTTTCTCGGTTGCGGAGGGGAGCGTGACGATAGGTGGATCGGTAACCGGCCGTGCCGACGCGGATTGGAACGGAGTGTCTCAGCAGCTTGAGATAGAGATAGGAAATCAGGGACTTGACCGCCGTGTGTCGATGGATGATCTCAGAGTCGACATTTTGCAAAACGGATCGGAGTTTACCCGACGCACGATGCGGAATCCGTCGTTTGTCAGCGGAGGCAGGGCTGTGTATTCTCATCGGCCTGAACTGATGTTCAAAGGTGGGAACGAGTACCGGCGCATGGAGACGGTGAGCCGACGGTCGCCGGGAATGCATGTGGCGGAAATATCATGGGAGGAGGGGCTGTATCATGAGGTGCTTCTGACAGATCAGTCGCGATGTGGCGCAGAGTATTCATATGACCTGACGCAGGGCGGAGAGTTCACTATAAGGGAAGCCGACGAGAGCATGACGGTGCCGTCGGATACAGAGGCTGATTACACTGTAGTGCATTTTGCTCTGGAAGGAGCCGGAATAATGCCTCCCGACATGGTTTTTGTCGACGGTGCCCTCACCGGACGCAAGGCGGATGATGCATCGGCGATGGAGTATGATGCTGAGTCTGGAGTATGGCACAAGGCGCTTCTGCTTAAGCAGGGGGCATATGATTACAGGTATCTGGTGCGTCGGGCTGACACAGGTGAAACCGGCTGTAGTGCGACGGAGGGGGATCATCATCAGACGCAAAATGTTTATGCGGTCTATGTCTATTACCGTGTACCGGGCGAACGGACAGACCGGCTGGCCGGGGCAAGAGTGATAAAGTCTTTGGCCAATCGATAAAATTAAATCAGGAAATGGAGGAAGAAGTTATGTTGCAAATAGGAAACGCACTTGTCTCGCTTGATCTGGCTGAACGTTTTTTCTGCTGTGATCTTGAGGCCTGCAAAGGACAGTGCTGTATAGATGGCGATGCCGGCGCGCCGGTGACTGAAGAAGAAGTGGGACAGATAGAGGGTGCGCTTCAGGTAGTGAGCCGGTATATGCTGCCTTCGGGGCTTGAGGAAGTCGCAAAGAGGGGATGCAGCTATGTCGACAGCGAGGGTGATCTTGTGACGACGATCGTCGACGGACGTGACTGTGTGTTCACCTGTCGTGGCGAAGGCGGTGTGTGTCTGTGTGCGATAGAGAAAGCCAGACGCCTTGGCGAGACGGATGTCGAGAAACCGATATCATGTGCGCTGTATCCGCTTCGCCTGACGGATTACCCGACGTTCACGGCTGTGAATTATCATCGTTGGAATATATGCCGCTCTGCCGAGGAGCATGGTAAAAAAACAGGTATCAGGCTTTATCAGTTTCTTGAGGGGCCACTGACTCGCCGTTTCGGGCGTGAGTGGTATGAGGAGCTTGTGCTTGCCTGCGAGACCTATCTTGAGGAGTCCGGAAAATAGATTCCGGAAAAGATGACTTTTGCCACTATAATCCCCGAAAAATGTATCTGAAATCACTCTCAATCACTAATTTCAAAAATATAGCCGACGCAAGGCTGGAGTTCAGCCGCGGTGTCAACGGATTGCTCGGAAACAACGGCATGGGTAAGAGCAATCTGCTTGACGCGATATATTTTCTTAGCTTCTGCAAAAGCTTTACCGGCCTTACCGATCAGGGGGTTATGCGTCGCGGAACGGATTTTTTCTCTCTCCACGGCACGTATGAACGCCATGGTTCGGAGGAGGAGGTAAGTGCCGGAATGAACCGGGGGAAGCGCAAGGTTGTCAAGCGCAAAGGCAAGGAGTATGACCGTCTGTCGCAGCATATCGGTGTCTTTCCGGCTGTGCTTGTGGCTCCACGCGATATTGAGCTGATCACGGGGCCCGGAGAAGAACGCCGCAAGCTGATGGATATGGTGATATCGCAGAGTGATGCTTCTTATCTTGACGCTCTGATACGGTATGGCCGATCGCTTGAGCAGCGCAACAAACTGCTACGCGCCCACGTTGTCGATCATCACCTCTATGAGGCTATAGAGATGTCGCTTGCAGGTTCGGCCAGGCGTATTCACGACACACGTTGTGCGTGGCTGCCGCGATTCTCGGAGCTGCTGTCGCATTACTATGGGGCAATAGCCGGAGAGGGTGAGACCGCATCGGTTGATCTGAAGTCTCACCAGAATGATGAGCCTGACATGTGCAGGCTTCTTGACGGTTCACGCCGACATGACGAGGCTGTAGGTTACACGTCGGTCGGTCCTCATCGCGATGATCTGATCATAACAATCGACGGGCTCGATGCACGCCGGTCGGCCTCGCAGGGCCAGTGCAAGAGTGTGACGCTCGGCATGAGGCTTGCGCAATATGATTTCCTGCGTGAGTCGACAGGGCAGAAACCGCTTTTTCTTCTTGACGACATTTTCGATAAGCTCGACTCTACACGCGTCCAGCGCATAGTGGAGATTGTCAAGAGCGACAAGTTCGGCCAGATTTTCATTACCGACACCAATCGTGACCATCTTGACAATATACTGCGTGAGAGTGGTGGCGAACGTGCGATGTGGCATGTCGAGAGAGGAGTTTTCACCCCGCATGATGCTGAGTTATGAAACGTACAGATCCCGAGCAGGTCGGTGAGCTTGTGAAGCGTCTTATGCAGGAGAATGATCTTGCCGGTCTCGCCGACAGGCAGCTTGTCTGCTCGCTTTGGCCCGAGATCGTCGGGCCCGGCATAAACCGGTACACAAGCCGCCGCTGGGTAGATAGCGACAAACTGCATGTGGTGCTCACGTCGGCGGCACTGAAAAACGAGCTGACATTTCATCGCGACAAGCTTGCCGATGCTCTGAACAGAGCGGCCGGAAAGACTGTTATAAAAGACGTTATCATCCATTGAAACCTATGAAAAGATATACTGAAAAAATCGAGAAAATACCGGCAAGCACCAACCCGAAGGTGCCTGCTCCTTTGGCCCCTATGCTGCACCTGACCAATGTGCAGCTCCGCTTTACCGATATAGATATGCTCGGACATGTCAACAACACGACTTATCTTCAGCTTATGGATCTTGCAAAAACAAGCTTTTTTACAGATCTCAGGGGGGACAAGATCAGTTGGAACAATCCGGGCGTGGTGATAGTGAATATAAACGTGTCGTTTTACGCGCAGGCTTTTATGGGGGAAAGACTCGGGGTGCTGACCGGCATCGCGTCGGTATCGGAGAAAAGTTTTGTCGTCGAGCAGCGTGTTGTCAATCTTGACACGGGAGTGGTGAATTGTGTGGCTCATACGGTCATGGCCACCTACAGCAAGGAAACGATGAAAAGTATCCCTATCGATGATGACTGGCGGGGTGCACTGACTGCGTGTCTCGGTAAGAATATATAGAGTTTGTTTAAAAATGAAGCTTAAAATGACTTAAAGTAAACTCATAGACAGTGCCTGCTGAATATACCATGACAAACCAATATAATAATAGCAATGGACAGGAGAGGATTTATAAAGAAGGCCGCGGCGATGGCTTCGGCAGTGGCTGTGCCTGGTGTGGCAGTCTCGTGCGCCGGGGCTTCATCGGATGATGCATGTGACGGTAGCGCGGAGAGCAGGCTTATAGTGCCTAAAAAAAACGCTCTGGCTATTACCGGAACATTTCTTGACGAGATTTCCCACGATATTCCGCATCAGAACTGGGGGGAGAAGGAGTGGGATGCCGATTTCCGGCACATGAAGGATATCGGTATTGACACGGTTATAATGATACGTTCGGGCTACAGGAAATTTATCACCTATCCTTCGCCATATCTTTTGAAACAGGGCTGCTATATGCCGTCGGTCGATCTTGTCGACATGTATCTGAGGCTTGCGCGGAAGTATGGTATGAAATTTTATTTCGGTCTATATGATTCCGGGAAGTACTGGGATACCGGTGACATGAGTGTGGAGGTGGAAAGCAACCGCCACGTGATCGACGAGGTATGGGAAATGTATGGTGACCGGTATAAGGACAGTTTCGGCGGTTGGTATATCAGCGGAGAGATAAGCCGTAGCACAAAGGGTGTCATCGGTGCTTTTCATGATATGGGGAAGCAGTGCAAGGATGTGTCGGGTGGTCTTCCTACTTTTATTTCTCCGTGGATCGACGGCAAGAAGGCAGTATGGGCCGGCTCGGGGTCACTGACCAAGGAGCAGGCTGTGTCGGTTGCCGAGCATGAGAGGGAATGGGATGAGATATTTGACGGTATCCACGATGTGGTTGACGCGTGTGCTTTTCAGGACGGTCATATCGACTACGATGAACTTGATGCGTTTTTTGAGGTGAACAAGCGTCTTGCCGACAAGTATGGAATGCAGTGCTGGACCAATGCGGAGTCGTTTGACCGTGATATGCCTATAAAGTTTCTTCCGATCAAGTTCGACAAACTTCGCCTGAAACTGGAGGCGGCCAAGCGTGCCGGTTATGACAAGGCCATTACGTTTGAGTTCTCTCACTTTATGAGCCCGCAGTCATGCTACCGTCAGGCCGGATATCTTTATGACCGTTACAAGGAGTATTTCGATATCAAATAGGTGGCGCAATACATTCAAACTGTGCGGAGTGTATGCTATATATAATCGATTATTTTAGATCATACAAAATCCCCTATGTCGGACATGCTGACATAGGGGACTGCTTTGATAGAGTCTATAGCGAAGGGATTACTTCACGAATGCCGAGTTGTTGAGATAGTCGGCGCTCTTTGCTGCAGCGTCAAACTTGGCATCGTTGATCTGATCCTTGGAGAGTTTGCTTCCGTCGGGGTTGGTCTGCTCACGCAGCTCGGCGGGAGTTTCAATCTCAACAACATATCCGCTCATGCCGTTGTTGTAGAACTGATTGAAGATGCTCTCGAAGTCGATGTTTCCGCTTTCGCCAATGACAAAGTCGTCTTTGATGTGGAGAAGCTCGATGCGGTTGGGGTATTTTTTGAGGTATTCAACCGGCGACTTGCCGCCCTTTGTGCACCAGAAGACATCCAGCTCATAGCAAACGAGATCGGGATCGGTGTTCTCGACAAGATATTCCCACATGACATCGTCGCTGTCTTTGAGTTTCTCATACTCGCGGGCGTGATTGTGATAACCGAGTTTCAGGCCATATTCTTTTGCGATTTTGCCCACACGGTTGAAGTAGTCGGCCATCTGCTTGATGCTGTCGGTTGTGTATCCTACGCGGTAGCTGGGGATAACGAAATACTCGCCTCCGCAAGCTTTCTGGATCTCAAAGAGACTGCGCCAGCGTGCCATGACGTCTTCTTCGTTTTCGGGGTCTTCCTGAATGCTCGAGTGTGTCGAGATGATATCAAAGTCGAGGCTGTCGCATATAGCCTTGAACTCTTCGGCAGGCATACCGAACACTTTGGGGTCGCCGCCCCACTGTACGAGCTCAAGAACGTTGTAGCCCATGTCGGCGAGTTTCTGAAGCGATCCCTGAGGATCCTGGTTCATGGCATCCATGACTGAATAGAGCTGAATGCCAATCTGCTTGGCGGGCTCTTTCTGTTGTGTCGAACTGCAACTCGACACAGCATACATGGCTGTGGCAAGTAGTGTGAAAACCAATGCTTTTAGTGAAATAGCCTTAGTCATAAGTTTTAGGGATTGAGTTTGTTTAGGCAAAGGATCATGCAACTTCTGCAACCGCATAAGCCAAATGCTTGAAATATGGTGTTAAATATAATGAAAATACCTGTTTCGTGTGTCTTTAATTCAATAAAAATGTTGGTGGATCGTAAAAAAAAGAACCGCAGTGAACAGATGTCCGACTGCGGTTCTTGGTATATTTTGATGAAAAGTCTCTTACTTGAGAAGATCTTTTACTGCCTCGTTGGGAACCATGTCTTCCTTGAAAGTGTAGGCTCCTGTCTTGGGAGACTTAACCATGCGTATCACCTTGCTGTAGGTACGGCCTTCACCCTTTTGGAGCGAGGCAACGGTTTTCTTTGCCATATCTTAAGAAATAAAGGGTGTAATATGATTATTTGATTTCCTTATGAACAGTAACCTTCTTGAGGATGGGGTTGTATTTCTTCAACTCCAGACGATCGGTTGTGTTCTTGCGGTTCTTTGTAGTGATGTAGCGGGATGTACCGGGCATTCCGCTGGCTTTATGTTCTGTGCATTCGAGTATAACCTGCACGCGGTTGCCTTTAGCTTTCTTTGCCATGACTTAATCAGTATTCGAGATATTTGATTTCAGTGAGATATCCCTTCTCTGCTGCCTGACGTATTGCGGCATCGAGACCGAGTTTGTTGATGGTGCGCAGGCCTGCGGCGGTGAGAGTGAGAAGAATCCACGCGTCTTGCTCTACCCAATAGAATTTCTTGGTAAAGATGTTCACGTGGAAACGACGCTTTGTGCGACGCTTCGAGTGCGATACGTTGTTGCCGGTCATCGCTTTCTTGCCTGTAATCTGACAAATCTTTGACATGGCTGGTTTAAAAGTATTTCTGTTTAAATTTTCTTATTCCTATCACTGCAAGCGAGTTCCGGTCTCATATCGCCTCGGGCGCATCACTTCCCGATAGCTTTCCGCGGCACGCTCCGCATTAATCAGGGTGCAAAGTAACTACTTTTTTTCAGTATAACCAATAATTTTGGTAAAAATGTGCTGAAAAAATATTTACAGTGCTTCAGGCCGGGGTGAATGTGACGGTTGTAGCGTGCTTCGGGTCGAGTATGAGCCGTGCGGCGCGGTTGATGTCGTCGGGTGTGAGGGCGAAGTAGCGTTTCTTTATTTCGGCTGTATCGCGGCCGTAGATCTCGCACTGTGCCATGTCGAGGCATCGTGGCAGGCAGCCGAGGTTGTCGAGTGTGCGTGCGCTCTCAAAGAGGTTGATCGCGCGTCGGAGCACTGTCTCGTCTATGCCGCATGTGACGATGCGGTTTACTTCATCGGCTATTGCTGTCGCCGCAGTCTCCGGGTCGACGTGGTCGCGGAGTTTGGCGTTGATGTGAAGCAGCCCCGGATCGCGGCTTCCGTCGATTGACGCATCGATGGTGTGGAACATGTCGGTAGCACGCACGAGGCGGTCGTAGAGTTGCGATGAGGTCCCGGTGCCGAGTATGTCGGAAAGTATGTCGGCCGCTATATAGTCGGGTGAGTCCTGTCCGGGCATCGGGTAGTTGATGGCAAGAAGTGTCGACGGTACGTTGCCCGATGTCATGGCTTTCCGTGGTGCGTCGGGGAGTGGCTCGGCCGGCAGGGCGCGGGGTGCTGTGGGGCGATCGGGTATTGTCGCGAACCATTTTTCGGCGAGACGCATCGTGTGCTCCCAGCTGATGTTGCCGCAGACAGAGAGTACTGCCCTTGACGGGGAGTAGTGACTGAAATAAAATTCTTTTACGTCGTCGAGAGTTGCCGCCGCTACGTGGTCGGGTGTAAGACCTATTACCGGCCAGCGGTAGGGGTGCCGCCTGAAGGCGGTCTCGCGTATGAGGTGGCCGAGTGTCCCGTATGGGCGGTTAAGGCATTGCTGCTTGAATTCCTCGATGACGACTCCTTTCTGCACATCGAGTGTCTTTTGTGAGAAGGCCGGTGAGATCATGCGGTCGCTTTCAAGCCAGAAGGCGGTCTCGATGTTGTGGGCCGGGAGTATGTCGTAGTAACATGTCAGATCGGGCGATGTCCAGGCGTTGTCGGTTCCGCCTGCGCGTTCGATCTCGTGATCGAAAGAGGGTATGTTGACCGATCCGCCGAACATGAGGTGCTCCATGAGATGGGCTATGCCTGTGAGTCCGGGGGATTCGTCGGCCGATCCCACGTCGTAGATGACGGACAGTGCCACCATTGTGGTGGCACTGTCGAAAGAGTGTATCACACGCAGTCCGTTGGACAGGGTCGCGCGGTTTGTTGTCTGCATTGGCTTTTATTTCACAACTGTCATTGAGACAATGCGCACATCTTCTTTGGGCCGGTCGTTGGAGTCGGTCTCGACTTTCTGGATTTTTTCGACAACATCCATGCCTTTGGTGACTTCTCCAAACACGGTGTATGCTCCGTCGAGATGCGGGGTTCCGCCGATTGTCGTGTAGTCACGGCGGGCCTGCTCGGAAAGCACTGCGGGGTTTTCCGCCGCTTTTTTCTCAGCCTGTGCGATAAGCTCCTCCTGTAGTTTCTGGAGTCCGGCCTGATCGCGGTTTCGGCGGAGTTCTTTCACTTTGTCGGCCTGCTGTTGTGCAAGCTGCTGGAAGATGGCGCTGACCTGCTGCATCTGCATGTTGCGTTCCATCTGCGTCAGTGTGGAGTCGTTGAAAACTTTTCCGGTGACGATGTAGAACTGTGATCCCGACGATCTGCGCTCGGGGTTGATGTTGTCTCCGGTACGTGCCGCCGCAAGGGCTCCGCGCTTGTGATAGTGTCGCGGATAGTCGATCTCGGCTGCCAGTGTGTATCCCGGATCGCCTTCTCCGAGCATTTTTCCTGCCGGCGCGTTACGGCTGTCGGGGTCTCCGGCCTGTACCATGAAGTCGTTGATGACACGATGGAACAGTGTGCCGTTGTAGTATCCTTCGTCAGCAAGTTTTGCGAAGTTGTCGCGGTGTCCCGGCGTGTCTCCGAAGAGGCGCACCTGGATGTCGCCGAGGGTTGTGCTGATATCTACGATGATGTCGCTGTCGGTCTGTGTCTGGGTCATGTCGGAAGAACCTGCGCTGTCGGATTTCACGGTGTTTCCTCCTGTGCAGGCCGACAGGGCCGTCAGGGTGAGACATAGATATCCGAGTCGCTTTAGGATTTTCATTTCTGTAACGTTGTTGATTTCAGAGACGATCGGGGAAGACGCGTTTGTAAATCCGGCGGAAGTTGTCGTCGGTTGCGGCCAGCATTTGAGCGCGCTCCATGTAGTCTTTTCCCCACAGGTTTTCAAGCAGATCTCCTATGTACCGGCGTTCGCGGTCACGTTCGATCGCTCCCTTTACCAGACGGTCTATTGTTTCGGCGTGGCGCAGGGGGTCTGTGGCGTAAAGATATCGAGCTGCGCTGACACAGAACTGTCCGTTGAGGTCGGCCTGCATGAGCAGTTCGATTGCCTTTTCGATATCAGCGTGGCCGATAGTCTCGATGTTGTTGGCAAGATACTCATAGGCGGCCAGTCCGTCGGTGGCATTCTGAAGCCGCTGGATGTCTTCGTTGGTCATGGCTCTGAATTTTA
>JAIDKP010000370.1 GCA_029051445.1 Muribaculaceae bacterium
CCTGATGCGTTGTCGTCGGCTCCGTTATAGATTTTGTCGCCGTCTAGCATGGGATCGACTCCGAGGTGGTCGTAGTGTGCTCCTATCACGACGTATTCATCGGGGTTTTTACCTGTGATTTTGCCAAGGATGTTGCGGAGATGCAATCTCTGGTGGACTCCTGTCGAGATTTTGGCGATAGAGTCGGGGTGCACGGTGTATCGGCCGTGTTTCTGCCGCTCGACATGGTAGGCATCGAAGGGCTGTGAGTAGCTTGTGCCATCCCATGGTTCGAGTCCGAGTGCTTTGAGCTGGGATTCGACATAGTTTCCGGCTATGCGTCCGCTTTTATATCCGGCTTCGCGTCCTTCAAGTTCGTCGGCTGCGAGGAATCCGATATGGGCTTCAGCAGTCTGCCGGTTTATAGTGTTGTATCCTTTGTCTTCCGGAGACAGGGTGTCGGGTGTCTGCGCTGATAATGATAATGCCATTGCCGCTGCGATTGCCGCGACAATGGCTTTTGAGATGCTCATTGTGTTGAATTGTGTATTTGAATGTGCTGTGGGATCATTGTCATGCGACAAAACTGAATTTGTCTTTGATGCGGCTCCAGAGTGAGTCTCTCATCGGTTTTATATGTACTCTGACGTCGTTGTTGACTTTGCTGAGAAACAATATGGTTGAGTGCATTACCAGTGCTACAGTCTCTTCAAACTCGACAATTGCGTGTATGTTTCCAAGACTTATCGAGTGGAATGGGGAATCGGCAGGAATGCTGTTTATGTAAAGCATGCCGTCGTCGATGCGGATCGTGTTGCTCGGGTGTACGGCTTCAAAGAGGAGGTGTATGTCGAGAGAATCGACAGATGCCGGACGACGGTTGTATTTGCGGTAGAGTGCCTGTATGACGTTGTTGGTGATCATCGGTTCTGAAATGTTAGTTAGAGTTTATGTGAGCCGTTGTTTTCCCGGCTGCTTTCAATGAACAAACATATGTGGAGCCGTGATAGTTTATGTGGAAGGCGAATGTTTAATATTACTTAAATATTGTAATTGTGATGCAATATAATAGTTGGGTATGTCGCTACTCTGTAACATCTTTGTCGCTTTTCAATTGTTCGATCGCTTTGAAAAATTCGTCCTGAGGCAGGAATCCGACCCATGAGAATAGTTTTCCATCGGCACGGATGAACAGTAGTGTGGGAACTGATGTGATGCCGAGGCTCTGTGCAAAATCGCGATGCCGGTCGATATCAACAGATACAAACTCGACTTCATTTTTGAATTTCTGTGCGGCTGCCTTGAAGATAGGGCTGAATCTGCGACACGGGCCACACCAGGTCGCATTGAAGTCTATAATGACAAGATGCCCCGGGGCTTTCTTGATATCAATTGTCTCTCCTCTTTTGAGCTCCTGCACACCTGCGGGGATGCTGTCGGCGGCAGTCGACGCTACGGCCGGAGTTGCCAATGAAACGGCGAGGATGGCGGCAGACAAGAGTTTACGTATTATCATAGTTTTTGATTGAGGTAAAAGTGACTCCGGGAGGGAGGCGCAAGGGCCGCCCTCCCGGAGGATGGAATTTTTCTAAATGTAATGATCAGAGTGCGCCTGCAAGTGCCGCGTTGGTCTTGTGGACTGCCTCAGCGCTCTTGTGGAAGAGGTCTTTCTCCTCGTCGTTGAGGGGGAATTCAACGATCTTCTCGATGCCGTTCTTGCCAAGGATGCAGGGAACGCCGATGCAGAGATCGCTCTCACCATACTCGCCTTCGAGAAGGGCCGAGCATGAGATGAGTTTCTTCTCGTCGTGGAGAACGGCAGCCACTACCTGTGCGGCAGCAGCACCGGGAGCATACCATGCCGATGTGCCGAGGAGTTTGGTGAGTGTTGCACCGCCAACCATTGTGTCGGCCGCTACAGTTGCGAGGCGGTCGGCATCCACGTAGTTTGAAGCGGGAACACCACGGTAGGCTGCGAAACGCACAAGGGGAATCATGGTTGTGTCGCCGTGTCCGCCGATCACGATACCTTCAACTTCCTTGGGATTTGCATTGAGTGCGATCGAGAGGAAGTATTTGAAGCGTGCGCTGTCGAGAGCACCGCCCATGCCGATGATGCGGTTTTTGGGGAGACCCGATGTCTTGTGAATGAGGTATGTCATTGTGTCCATGGGGTTAGACACGCATACGATAACGGCATTGGGTGAGTATTTGAGGATGCTGTCGGTAACCGACTTGACAATTTTAGCGTTTGTGCCGATGAGTTCCTCACGTGTCATTCCGGGCTTGCGGGGGATGCCTGAAGTGATGACAACAACATCGCTGCCTGCGGTCTTCTCATAGTCGTTTGTCACTCCGGTGAGGCGTGTCTCAAGACCGAGAATGTTTACAGTCTGGTTGATGTCCATAGCCTTGCCCTCGGAGAGGCCTTCCTTGATATCGATGAGAACTACCTCGTCGGCTACTCCTGTCGTGACGAGTACATTGGCGCAAGTGGCACCTACGTTGCCGGCGCCAACTACTGTTACCTTTGACATAATTTCTTTATTTTTGATAGTTTGTAATTTAGATTTTGACTGACTTCCGCCCCACATTTTTCATTGGAGCGCGACTGCTGTTCTTATTGTAGCAGTACAACAATGCAAAAATAGAAAAATCTCTGAATTGGTTGATTAAAATTAATTAAAAAATGGGTTAATAACGGAGTAATATGCTTTTGGGGCGGATGTTTAAGAGGTGTATTTTTTGGATGTTTGGAGTAAATTACACATCTTTGCAATGATTTATGTCCAAAACAGTCGTGTGATCACGAATCTGTGGTAAAATAGAGTACAATAGTAAAAATATATGAAAGAACTGAAGCCGCTGATGCTCGGTGGAAAACCGCTTGAGCATCCGATTATTATATCAGGGCCTTGCAGCGCCGAGACAGAAGAACAGACTATCGAGACCGCCAAGGGCCTTGCCGCCAACGGTATAAAGATATTTCGTGCGGGTATATGGAAACCACGCACGAAGCCGGGCGGTTTTGAAGGAGTCGGCGAGGAGGGTCTCGAATGGCTCAAGAAGGTAAAGGAGCAGACCGGAATGTTTACTTCGACCGAGGTTGCAACACGCGCTCATGTAGAGGCAGCTCTGGCCGCCGGCGTGGATATGCTCTGGATCGGCGCACGCACTTCGGCCAATCCGTTCGCCATGCAGGAAATTGCCGATGCTCTCAAGGACGGTGGCGCCGATATTCCTGTTCTTGTGAAGAATCCGGTGAATCCTGACCTCGAGTTGTGGATCGGGGCGCTTGAGCGTCTTTACAATGCCGGTATCCGGCAGCTCGGAGCCATACACCGCGGTTTCAGCGCCTATGGCAAGCATCTTTACCGTAATCTGCCGCAGTGGCATATTCCTATCGAGCTGCGCCGCCGTCTGCCCAGTCTTCCTATCATACATGACCCGAGCCATATCGGCGGTAAGCGCGAGCTTGTGGCTCCTCTGTCGCAGCAGGCAATCGACATGGGTTTTGACGGGCTTATCATCGAGAGCCACTGTGACCCGGACTGTGCATGGAGCGACAAGGCCCAGCAGGTGACTCCTGATGTGCTAAACTATATACTCAACACTCTTGTATATCGCGACGAGAAGCAGTCGACAGAAAATCTGAAGATTCTGCGCCAGCAGATCGACGAGCTTGACAACGAGCTTGTCGAAGTGCTCAATAAGCGTATGCGTGTCGCCCGCGAGATCGGACAATACAAGAAGGAGCACCGTATGCCGGTTCTTCAGATCGGACGCCATGATGAAATCATGCAGTCGCGCGCATCTCTTGCCGAAGAGATGGGTATGAGCAGCGAATTTATGCGTACGGTTCTTTCGGTAATCCACGAGGAGTCGGTGCGTCAGCAGATCGAGGTTTTTAACAAACGCTGATTCTGTGATATGAAGATCCTGATAATGGGGGCGGGGAAAATGGGGACATTTTTCTGTGATCTCCTTTCGTTTGAACATGAGGTCGGCATATATGATCCTGATCCCAAACGGCTACGCTTCACATACAATACACAGCGTTTCTCGCGGCTTGATGAGGTTAAGGATTTTGCCCCGGCGCTTGTGATCAATGCCGCTACGGTGAAGTACACTCTTGATGCGTTCAAAGCTGTGCTTCCGTATCTTCCGTCGACAGCCATACTGAGCGATATCGCGTCGGTGAAGACCGGTCTGCCGGAGTTTTACGCAACCTGCGGGCACCCGTTTGTTTCGACTCACCCGATGTTCGGCCCTACTTTTGCCTCGCTGAGCAATCTCGCCAATGAGAATGCGGTGATCATTGCAGAGGGTGATCATCTCGGCAAGGTGTTTTTCAAGGATCTATACAGCCGTCTCGGACTGCATATAGAGGAATATACGTTTGCCGAGCATGACGAGACGATAGCTTACTCTCTGTCGATACCGTTTGCGTCGACGCTTGTGTTTGCATCGGTGATGAAACATCAGGATGCTCCAGGCACTACGTTCAAGCGCCATATGGGTATCGCCAAGGGTCTTATGAGCGAGGATGACTATCTTCTGAGTGAGATTCTGTTTAACCCTCACACGACCGAGCAACTCGGCCGTATCATGGATCAGCTGTCGGAACTGCGTGACATTGTCAAGGATCATGACAGCGAGGGAATGAAGCGTTATCTCGAGCGTGTGCGTGAGAATCTGAAGTAGGGTATATAAATACTATAATGACAGTGTTGTGGCCGTCCCGTCGAAGTAAAGCCGGGCGGCCGCAATATTTTTATGTGAATATCAATGGCAGGATGCTTAATTTTTATAAATTTGCATATGAGAGGGGTGTGAAGTCAGGCAGACAGAATTCAAGTTTTATAATAATAAATCAATCATGAAAAAAATCGGCACAGTCGCTCTTGCCATGCTTGCGCTCGGCGTAAACGGTATGCGGGGCGATGATCCAACTGTGTATGCGGTGTCTAACGCGCATCTTGACACGCAGTGGAACTGGGACGTACAGACAACGATCCGTGATTATGTGAAAAAGACCCTGAGCCAGAATCTGTTTCTGCTCAGTCAGTATCCTGACTATGTGTTCAACTTTGAGGGGGGAGTGAAGTATGCCTGGATGAAGGAGTATTATCCGGAGCAGTATGAGCAGGTGAAGGATTATGTGAAGAGCGGCCGGTGGCACATCACCGGTGCGAGCTGGGATGCCAACGACGTGATTGTGCCGTCGGTTGAGTCGCAGATACGCAATATCATGCTCGGTCAGAATTATTATCGTGACGAGTTTGGGGTTGAGAGTACCGATATTTTTCTTCCCGACTGTTTCGGTTTCGGCTGGACTCTCCCGACAGTCGCCAGCCATTGCGGTCTTCTCGGTTTTTCGTCGCAGAAACTCGGCTGGAGGCATCTGCCGTTTTATGAGGATAACAAGAAGTATCCTTTTGCTGTTGGTCTTTGGAAGGGAGTCGATGGCGAGAGTATAATGATGGCTCACGGCTACAATTATAACTATCGCTGGAGAGGTGAGGATATCTCGAGCAACAAATCGCTTGAGAAGTATGCCTCGGAGAATCCGTACAATGTTGTATATCATTACTATGGTACAGGTGATACGGGCGGCGCGCCGTCGATCGGTTCGGTCGAGGCCGTTGAGAAGGGACTGAAAGGTGCCGGACCGCTGAAGATCGTCAGCGCTGCGAGCGACCAGATGTATAAGGATTTTCTGCCTTATGAGTCGCATCCAGAGCTGCCTGTGTTTGATGGCGAGCTGCTGATGGATGTGCATGGCACAGGCTGCTACACGTCGCAGGCTGCGATGAAGCTCTACAACCGCCAGAACGAGCTTCTCGGCGACGCAGCCGAGCGTGGTGCCGCCGTGGCTGCTCTCTATGCCGGACACGAGTATCCCACCGCTCAGCTGACAGAGGCATGGAAACGCTTTATTTTCCATCAGTTCCACGATGATCTGACGGGTACGAGCATACCACGTGCCTATGAGTTCTCGTGGAACGACGAGTTGCTTTCGCTCAAGCAATTCGGCGATCTGCTCACCGATGCCGCCACAAGTGTCGGAGCCTCGCTCAACACAAATGTAGGCGGAACAGCGGTGCTTCTTTTCAATCCGCTCGGCTATGAGACAACCGATCTCGTCGAGATCGAGATACCGGCGAAGTACCGTCCGTCGCAGGCTGTGGTGAAAGATCATAATGGCAAGCAGGTGAAGGCACAGGTGACCGGTTTCGCGGACGGCAAGGCCAAGGTGCTGGTCGAGGCTACTGTCCCGGCAGTGGGTTATGCCGTATATGACGTCGCCGTGAAAGGGCGCGGCAACGCCGGACAGGCCGGCAAGGTGAACAAGATCGAGAACAGCGTGTACAGCATCACATTCGGTGCCAACGGCGATATCACATCGCTTGTCGACAAGCGCAACGGCAAGGAGCTTGTGGCTCCGGGCAAGGCCATACGTCTGGCAATGTTTACCGACAACAAGTCGTATGCGTGGCCGGCATGGGAGGTGATGAAAACTACTGTCGATGCCGAGCCTGTATCGTTTGGCGAGGATGTGACGATCGAGCTTGTCGATAACGGTGCTCTGAAGAAAAGCGTTAAGATCTCGAAGAAATACGGTGACTCGCAGTTCACACAGTATGTAAACCTTTATGAGGGCGCGCTTGCAGAACGCATCGATTTCGTCAACGATGTGGACTGGGCCACGACCAATGCTCTTGTCAAGGCTGAGTTCCCGCTTTCAATATCCAACGAGAAGGCTACTTATGATCTCGGACTGGGTGTGATCGAGCGCGGCAACAATACTCCTACAGCATACGAGGTGCCCGCAAGAGACTGGGCCGACCTCAGCGACAGCGGTTATGGCGTGACCGTGCTCAACAACTCGAAGTATGGCTGGGACAAGCCAAACGACAATACAATACGCCTGACTCTGCTGCATACTCCCGAGACTAAGAGCGGATATACCTATCAGGATCATCAGGATATGGGACGTCATGAGTTCACTTACTCAATCGTCGGACACAACGGTGCACTCGACCGCGCGGCTGCCGTGAAGGCGGGGGAACGTCTCAATCAGCGTGTGAAGGCGTTTATCGTGCCTAAGAGCAAGGGTCGCGGACGGAGTCTGTCGCTTGCATCGACCGATGCCGACAATGTTGTGATCAAGGCTATGAAGCGTGCCGAGGACGGCAACGGCTATGTGGTGCGCGTCTATGAGACTTCGGGTAAGCCGACCACTGCCAATGTGGTGTTTGCACGCAACATAAAGAGTGCCAAACAGGCCGACGGCACAGAGAAGGTGATTGCCGATGCTGTAGCCAATGGCAATAAGCTTCCGGTAAGTCTCAAGGCAAACGGTGTCGGAACATATCGTGTGTACTTTGACGAGACGGAGACTGTGAAGCCTGAGCAGCATCAGGTCGCTCTGCCTTGCAACCGTAATGTGATGACGTGGAACGGCTTTAGGGCAGAAGGCGGTCTGTCGGGTGGCTATAGCTACGCCGCAGAAATCACACCGAGCGAGATTGTCTCGGGGGGTGTATCGTTTGCAGTCATCAAAAGGCCGTATAATAACGCCGTAGTCTGCAACGGTGACACAGTGGCGCTCCCGGCCGGCAACTGGAGCAAACTCCATTTGCTCATGGCAGCCGATACCGACGGCCGTGACATCAAAACCGCGGTAACCATGGGCAGTGAGACTGATTCTATTGTAGTGCCCTCATACACCGGTTTCATAGGCCAGTGGGGACACGACGGACATACTGAAGGATACATGAAGGAGCAGCGTGTGGCT
>JAIDKP010000371.1 GCA_029051445.1 Muribaculaceae bacterium
GAGTCTGAAGCTGGCGCTGCGCTCTGGCTGCAGATCCGCGTTGCCATAGATCCTCTGTATGGCGGCCATGTCGAAGCACATATACATCTCTTTGAGTGTAGGTGCTCTGAATCCTCCGGAATATGAGGCTCTGATTGAGAGCGGCGCGAGCTTGAACATGGTGGCGAGGCGGCCTGTGAGCGCGTTGCTCGCCGATGCTGAGAAATAATCCTCGCGCACACTCGCGATGACGTTGAGCCATGTTAGCGGAGAGTAGTCGAACTGCACGAATGCGTCGAGCGTATTCTGTGAATGATGGCTTGAGTCGATGAACTGATAGGTAGTGAGGTAATCGTTCATGAAATCTCCTCCCACTGTAAGCGCGTTGTTACCCCAGAAACGGGTGTAGAGGGCGTGCGCGATGTGCTGACGATTTGTGTAGTCGTGATCGTGGGTGCGGCTCTTGCCGACGTAGCGTGCTTTGTCGTACTGGTCGAAACTGTAGGAGACCTCAAGATTTTGATTTCCATCGATCTGCCACACAGAGCGCAGTCCTGCCGTATAGTCGTAGTAATGGTCGGTATAGTTGGCTCTCTCGCTTGTGCGGTTGAAATAACCTCCGCGTCCGATGAGCCGGAGATCGTCGTTGATGCGGTATGTGAGGCGCTCTTTTACGTTAATAGTATTACCTCCGTAGATGTCGTGTATCTTTGACTCTGTGTCGAACGCATCGGTGAGATGTATGGTTTCGGCTGTAGTGTGCTGAACCGAGGTGTTGGAGTTCCATTTCTTCGAGTTGAAGTTGATGTCGCCTCCTGTGCGCCATTCATTGCCAGCCGAGCGGTAGCGTGAATTGACGTTGACGTGCCACGGCTCTTTGTTCTCACGTGTTATGAGGTTTACGACTCCGCCTACGGCGTTTGCTCCATATAGAGCCGAGGATGCCCCCTTGACGATTTCAACCTGTCCGACATTGTCGAGATTCAGGCGGTTGTAGTCGACGTTGTCCATCGTCTCTCCCGCAAGTCTCTCTCCGTCGACAAGAAACAATATGGCGTTTCCGCCGAATCCGCTCATGTTCAGCGATGTCTCCTGGCTCATGGCGTAGCCGAACTCAAGTCCGGGTATTTCTTCGGTGAGTAGATCCTGAATATTTGTGGCGTCGGCCTTCTTAATGTCGTCGGCCGAGATAAGACGTGTGACAACCGGCGCGTCTTTCAGAGTCTTGGGAGTGCGTGTGGCAGTGACTACCACTTCGTCGAGGCACGTCAGGTCAGGAGTAAGGTGGATCACCTGTTCCTTGCTGTCGGCCGATGCGGGGCGCAGAATGTGTGTAGCTG
>JAIDKP010000372.1 GCA_029051445.1 Muribaculaceae bacterium
CACATTTTTTATGACCTTCTGTATGCCAAGACACTTGCATCCATCAGATCCGGTAATGATTATGAACTTTCCCAATATGTCAGCCGCGACTCCATGAGCACGACTGTAAAGGCCACCGTCACAGGAGCATTTGATCTTGGCCCCTCAATATTAGCTATTGACTTAGGTTGTAAGGCAACCAAAGACCATGGTGTCGTTACACCTGATTTCCACAAACTTGAGGCCTCAATAAAGAGAGCATTGAACGCCGGCAACACAAAAGAGACAAAAGTAAAATATACCGGATTTAAAGCAGGCATTCTTTATGTATTTCAAAGAGGCCACGGCAAAGGTTGGACTGCAGGTACACGATACACAATAAAGAATGCCTCACGCAACGATTTCGAGATGATACGCAAAGAAATTGTTTCATTCATTGGATCAAAAAAAGCTGTTACTGTATTTGACCGCAAATGGCAGACAATGGTAAAAAGCGAGACCACTCCGTCTTTTTATGCGGTCGGATATGATCCGTCGACTAAAACGCTCAACATTCTGAAGGCAACCATCGAGGATGAAATATGCATTCCTTATGACTGGCAGACAAGAGATTATTTGACAAATTAAAACAACACACATATGATATTGAGACGAATCGCATTAATAGCATCGTTTATCTCGGCAGGTATGCAGTTTGCCGATGCGACAGAACCACTTGATTCTCTTTTTGAGAGTTGGAGAAAAAAGCCTGGATCCGAAGCGGCAGAAGTACGATACACCGGCACTTTCGATGGAAAAATCCGAGGATTTATGTTTCAACGCGGATTGGGAAATGGTTGGACTTATGGCCAGCGTATCTCTTGCCGTAATGCCGAACAAAATGATCTCAATCACCTGTTTGCGACTTTTGACAATAGCAGCCAGGAGGTAGGACATGTAGTAAAAGTAGAAAACGGCAGAGCTTGTTTTGACGAGAAAAATATGCTGGGCTATGCCTGCCATTACGATACCGACAATCATACCGTATATATACTTAGAGCAACTGTAGAAGACGAAGTATGTATTCCATACGACTGGTTCACTCGCAATTACTATAACGGAAGTATAAAACAGCTGACTTCTCCTGTTTGGGCCGCCACTCTTGCACGTCTGTATTCCGAGCTGAAATACAACTATGTTTTCTACAACCGGAATAAAGCGGTTATCGACAGTGCATATACCGCATCATTGCCCCTGATTATTGACACTGACAACAATTTTGACGCTTACCGAATACTTGAAAGATTTATAGCCACATGCAACGACGGACACACATACATCTACGCATATGGCATAGAAAAGCCTACAAATTCCGCATTCACTACCGTAAAACTTGGAGATAAAATCTACATAGACGAAGTCGAAAGTTCATCTCTTGATTCTGCCGGAATGAAACGTGGCATGGAAGTTGTCGCAGTAAACGGCATTCCTGTCCGGCAGTACGCCGACAGCCTGCTTAAGCCCTATATAAGTGCATCGACTAAACAATGGGCAGAACATATTATGTATGACAATTACGGACTGTCAACAGGGCGTAGTGGCATGCCTCTCGACCTCACCCTGAGCAATGGCAAAAAAAATATTGAAATAAAGCATCAGATTGCCGGCGCATTGAGAGACCGTCACTATGAGTCAAAAAATAGTCTTGATTATAAGACATTGAAATCAAACATAGGGCTGTTGACGATCTCCGATTTTCAGTCTTCAACTGTGACCGAAATGTTCAATCAGGTCTATGACAAGATACTGAAAACCGACGGACTGATCATTGATATACGTGGAAACGGAGGCGGTAACTCAGGATATGCCGACTACATTGCCCGCCATTTCTCCGCAGACAGTATCAGAGCCAATTCCTGGAGTTCGCCCATCTACATCCCCGCATTTGCATCATGGGGCAACGACGCAGGAAGATATGACAGTCCCGACGAGTACTATATCCCTCCAATCGACGACAAGAAACCATATCTAAACCCGGTGGTAATACTGATCGACCGAGGCACATTCTCTGCAGCAGAAGACTTTTCTGCTCTGTTTAAAGGAATGAAGCGGGCAGTGTTTATCGGTGAACCTACCGGTGGAAGTACAGGAAACGGCGTCCGCGTGCAACTTAATGATTTTGTCTACGCCAATATCTGCTCAAAACACGATATTGCTCCTGATGGCACAGAGTTTGTAGGGATAGGCATAATTCCTGACATACAGACAACGGAGACAACGGAATCATATTTCCATTCAAAAACCGACAATGCCATAAAAGCGGCTATCGAAGTTCTACGACGCAAGTAACCGATATATGACACTATGATTTCGGGCGGATTCACAATGTAGAATCTGCCCGATTTATATATTCCGTATGTTCGACATAATTTCCGATGCATCACGGCACCATATCACATCATGGTCTTTTTTTAGCCAGGTCAGCTGTTTTTTTGCAAAGACACGAGTGTTTCTCGCTATCTTTTCCTTAGCTTCTTCAAGCGTCAGCTTACCGTCAAAACAGTCGAACATCTCCTTCACGCCTACTGTATTGAGAGAATTAAGCCCTCTCATAGGCTCCACATTTTTTATCTCCGACTCAAGGCCGGCATCAATCATAGCCGATACTCTCGCTGAAATCCGCTCAAACAATATTTCACGAGGCATATCTATGGCAAACTTCAGAATGCGGAAATTTCGCGTTTTCGTACACCCTGTGCGAAAGGAAGTGTAGGTCTGACCGGATTCATATATTATCTCCAGTGCGTGCGCCACACGCTTCGTATTCCTCCTGTCGACAACTTCATAATATACCTGGTCGCTTAGCCTCAACCTTGCAAGAAGTCCGTCGGAACCTTCCATGTCAAGCAATTCTGCCACCCGGCTTCTCAC
>JAIDKP010000373.1 GCA_029051445.1 Muribaculaceae bacterium
GGTGTAGACCGATGCGATGTCGACGGTCTTGCCTTTGGAGTCTTTCAGTTCGGCTACCATGACATAGCGCCAGGGCTCTTCGGCGCTCCATTTTTTCGGATCGGCCCAGTCGAATGTGAGGCTGTTCTCGGCAGTGGAACCTTTGGTGATGTTCATGGCTTTTGCCGGAAGTGACTCTGTGATGGCCGGGTTGGCGGCAGTCTCGTCGCTGTAAAGCCCGCAGGGATAGAAACTGTAGCTGACGGAGTAGCCTTTGGCATCTTTTTTAGAGAGGTTGTCGACAGTGACGTCAACCTTCATTTTTGCTTCGCCGTTCTTGTCGATCGAGAGGGTGCGCACGACGAGGTCGGAGATCGCTACCTTGGGAGTCGACGTGAGGTATGTGTCGCGTATGATGCCGGGAAGACGGAACATGTCCTGTGCCTCGAGAAATGATCCGTCGCTGTTGCGGTAGACCTCGACGGCAACGGTGTTCTCGCCTTTCACCACCAGATCGGTTATATCAAATGTGGCCGTGTTGCGCGAGTTTTTAGAGAAACCCACATATTTGCCGTTCACCCAGAGGTAGAAGAATGAGTCAACGCCGTCGAAGTTGATGTAGATTTCGCGTCCGTTCCAGTCGGCCGGTACGGTGAATGTGCGGCGGTAGGAGCCGACCTCGTTGCGGTCCTTGTAGGTTGTCCAGTTCTCCGGCGGAGTGCGCATGACTCCTCCGCGCCAGTCATCGACAGCCACTTTGTGCTGGAAAATCACCGGCTGATTGACATAGATGGGCACACCGTATTTCATGGATCCGTCGGGCTGGATGCCCTGTACGTTCCAGCATCCCGGCACGGCTATGTTGTCCCAGCCCGTTACATCGTAATCGGTCTTGTAGAAGTCGGCCGGACGCTTCTCGGGCGTGTTTACCCAGTTGAATTTCCATTCGCCGTTGAGGCTCTGGTAGTATCTGCTGTTTTCAGGCAGCACCTTTTTTGCGCTCGCTACGTCGGCGAATGAGAAAAAGTAAGCTTTAGGCTGTAGTTTATTGTAGGCCAGTTGCTGTGGCGATTCCCACTCTTTGCCGGTCGGAGCGTCGGCATTGCCGTAGTCGAATCCCTTGAGGTCGGGTGTGGCGGCCTGGGAACTTAACGAGGCAGCCAACAGCATCGATGCGGCGATGAAATGTTTTCGCATGTCTAATTAATGATAGTATTGTATGATAGGCAAATATACTATAAAACCTCTAACGGCATTTTCTTTTAACGATATTTAGAGAGTGGAGCCGACGGTCGGGATCGTACCTGTGATGTGCCATTGAAATAAATATTATTGTCGGAATCAGCCTTTTCGTTAGAAATATCGTTATATTTGCAGTGGTTTTCATAAAAACAGCATGAGGAGCGTTGTCTCCCGTGATAAAACGTAACAATATCTATGGCTACATCCAACGATATCGACTGGGCAAACCTCTCGTTTGGTTATATTCCCACCGAGTACAATGTGCGTTGCCGTTATGCCGACGGCAAGTGGGGCGAAATTGAAGTGTCGCAGTCAGAGACTATCGACATACACATGGCCGCAACATGTCTCCATTACGGTCAGGAGATCTTCGAGGGACTAAAGGCTTTCCGTGGCAAAGACGGTAAAGTGCGTATTTTCCGCCTTGAGGAGAATGCCAGACGCCTGCGCGAGTCGGCCGAGGGACTGCTCATGGAGCCTGTGCCTCAGGAACTTTTCGAGAAGATGGCCAAGATGGTCGTTAAGCTCAACGAGCGTTTTGTGCCGCCATACGGCAGCGGAGCGTCTTTATATATACGTCCGCTTGAGATCGGAATGTCGGCTCAGGTAGGTGTGAAGCCTGGCAAAGAGTATCTCTTCATGATACTTGTCACTCCGGTAGGCCCGTATTTCAAGGAGGGTTTCAAGCCGACCGACATATGCATCATGCGCGAGTTTGACCGCGTTGCCCCCAAGGGCACAGGCCGTTGGAAAGTCGGCGGCAACTATGCGGCGAGTCTTGCGGCAGGCGAAAAGGCTCACTCGATGGGTTACTCGGCAGTTCTTTATCTCGACCCGCGCGAGAAGAAATACATCGACGAGTGTGGCCCTGCCAATTTCTTCGCTATCAAGGGTAATAAATATATAACTCCGGCTTCCGACTCGATCCTGCCGTCGATCACCAACAAGAGTCTGATGCAGCTTGCACGCGACATGGGGCTTGAGGTGGAGGAACGTCACATTCCGGTCGAGGAGCTTGCCGAGATCGATGAGGCGGCTGCATGTGGCACAGCGGCTGTTGCATCGCCTGTTGCCGAGATACATGATATTGACAACGGTACAAAGTATGTGATCGCAAAGGACCGTCAGCCCGGACGCGTCACCACCGAACTCTACAACCGCCTCCGTGCCATACAGCTCGGCGAGACCGACGATATTCACGGCTGGAACACGATCGTGGAGTGAACACACAGGAAATTATCGACATGTATTATCCCGCAGGGTCGCCTCTGCGGGATATATATTTGCGTCATTGCCGCAGTGTGGCCGATCTTGCGCTCGAGATAAACTCGCGCCGCGCGCTCGGCCTCGACCGGCGGCTTGTGGAAGACGCGGCGATGCTCCACGATATCGGCATATGTCTGACCGATGCCCCCGGCATCCACTGTCACGGCGATATGCCATACATATTGCACGGCGTGGCCGGAGCCGATCTGCTGAGGGTGGAGGGTGTCGACGAGAGGCTTGCCCGTGTGGCCGAGTCGCATACCGGAAGCGGCCTGACACCGGAAGAGATTACCGAGGCAAAGATACCTATACCGGCAAGCCGTGACACTATGCCCCGCACTCTGCTTGAAAAACTGATATGCTATGCCGACAAATTCTACTCAAAATCGGGCGACATGAAGCGCAAGTCCATGAGCCGGGTGGAGGAGGATATGGGGCGTCACGGGCAGGCTCCGTTGGAGCGTTTTCTGGAACTGAAAAAACTGTTTGGTGATGTGGAGTGACGACGACCGCCGGTGGATGACCCAGGCGCTTGCCGAAGCGCGCCGTGCCGCCGATGAGGGTGAGGTGCCGATCGGGGCTGTAGTAGTGAGCGGCGGACGCGTCATAGGGCGCGGACACAACATGACCGAACAATTGCGCGACGTGACCGCCCATGCCGAAATGATCGCACTGACGGCGGCATCGCAGGCACTTGGCGGCAAGTATCTGCCCGACGCAGTCCTCTATGTGACGGTAGAGCCATGCTGCATGTGTGCCGGCGCGATCGGATGGAGTCAGATAGGGCGTGTGGTTTATGGCGCTTCCGATGTCAAGAGGGGCTACGTCTCGATTGTGCGCGACGGCAAGACACCGTTTCATCCCAAAGCGTTAGTGCAGTCGGGGCTTATGGCCGACGAGTCGGCGGCTCTGATGCGCGACTTCTTCTCGCGCCGCCGCTGACCGGAAAAATGTTGTCAGAAAAAGCAGAAGGGTATGTGCCTCGCGGCACGTACCCTTCTTTAATGGCTGTTTTTAAACTCAAATCATTACCAGCCTGTATTCTGAACGAGATTCGGGTTGCGCTCAATGGCTACATTCGGTATGGGCCATGTGTTCTGACGCTCCTGGAACTCGCGTGTGTAGTAAAGTTCGCCATAGATGGTGAGTGCGTCGTTGATCGATTCGCCAAGAATGCCCCAGCGTTTCAGGTCGAAATAGCGCTGCCCTTCACCGCCAAGCTCATATGCGCGCTCGTCGCGGATGCGCTGGGTCATATCGGCCTTTGTGTTGACAGTCAGCCAGCTTGCCCCACTGTTGAGGCCAGGCATGTTGACGCGCGCACGCACCTTGTTGAGTTCTGTGACTGCGCTGTTGAGATCTCCGAGTTCGTTATAGCATTCCGACAGCATGAGTAGTACATCGGCATATCGTATGATCGGGAACTCATAGGGTGAGTACGTACCTCCGTGCCAGTCGCCTTCCAGGTTGCCTGTCGGGAGCAGCTTGCGGCAGAAGTATGCGTTTTTACCCTGGTTGTTGGAAGTCATGAAATTTGCAGCCGAGAGTGGTGAGCCTCCTTTGGTAGCATCGACAAGTACAAACCATTTCATCATGGGTTTCATGTCGGCGGTAGATCCAAGATAGGTCGAGTAGGGAGTGATGACTGTGGCGGCAAGACGCGGGTCACGGGTCGCTGTGTAGGTAGCGTTGACTTTTGCAGTGTCGCAGTCAAGGTAATCGGTGATAGTTGTAGCTTTGGCATCGATGGCCACACGCAGGATCTTTTTGCGGAAATCTACAGCATCAGTGAAATTCTCGGGATGGCCGGGATATGCATCGCTCCATTTGAATTTGCTTCCGTCCTTGTTTTCAAACATGTCCACATATTTGGGTGAAGGCACCATGTGGTCATCGCCAAGCAGCTGAATCGAGGATTTGGAACCGATATAGCTATTGACACGAAGTCCGGCAGAAGCTGTTGCACCGAATTCGCCCTGAAGCCCGAATATGATTTCGGTACCGTGATTTGTGCCATAATGACGGAACAGGCCGTCAAAGTCGCTTTCGAGCGCATAACCGTAGGTGGCGGCATTATTCACTATCTCGGCAAAATCATTCTTGGCTTTGTCCCACTCGCTGTTGTATAGATATACTTTGCCGCGGAGAGCAACGGCGGCTCCTTTTGTGGCGCGGCCATAGTCGGCATCGTCCCATTTTACAGGCAGGGAACCTATGGCATCGGTTAGATCATCAATGATATGTCCTCTGATTGTCTCGGCCGTCTCGCGCGGATTGCTGAGTGTCTGGAAATCGGTGCTTATCACGCAGCTTTCATCATAATACGGGACTCCTCCCCAGAAGTTCAGCATGCGGAAATATGCCATAGCGCGAAGGAACTTGGCTTCTCCGGTGACCTGCTGTTTCAAGGCATCGGAAACATCTGGACCGCAATTGCTCTGTACATTGCGTATTACTGTGTTGGCGCGGTGTACTACCTCATAAAGATATGTCCAGTAGTTCTGTACCGATCCGCTTGTCGATGTGAAGTTGACACCGCGCACTATGTCGCTGTGAGGAGCTTGTGCGTCATAGAGATCAGTGAGCTGGTCGAGTGTGAAGTCAAAACTGAAAGCCCAGTCGGCCTTGGCAGCGTTGTAGGCACCCATGATGCCTTGTTTCAGATGGGTATCTGTCTGCCAGAACGTGGTTTCGTCCATCTGTGATCCAGACTTTATGTCAAGATCCTCGCAAGAGCTCAGCATGAGTGCTCCGGCAGCAAAGAGCGAAAGATATAATGATTTTTTCATTTGAGTATTCCTGTTTAGAATGCGATGTCAATACCAACAGAGTAAGCGCGGATAGTGGGGTAACCTACGCCTGCCGACAGCTCGGGGTCAAACCCGGGGAAGTCGGATATGGTGAAGAGGTTGTCGATGCTGGTGTAGAGTCTCAGTCGCTCCAGATACATCTTCTTAGTGATGTTGGCCGGAATGTTGTAGCCTACTGTAAGGTTCTTGCAGCGCAGATATGATGCGTTGAACACAAAAGCGTCGCTAGCTATCTGGTTGCGGCTGTCTGATTCATTGAGCAACCGTGGGTACTTTGAATTGTAGGGATTCTGAGATGTCCAGGCATTGTCGGTGATAGTTTTGTTGAGCTGGCTTCCGTCGACAGTCACATATCGCCATGCCTGATTGTTCCAGTAAACATCGTAGTCGGCTATGCCATTAAAGAGCATCTGGAAATCAAAGTTGTTCCATGTCGCGCCTAAATTGAAGCCGTAGGTGAAAGTCGGAGCATTGCCATGACCCATTTCTACGCGGTCGTCATAGTCAAGCTTTCCGTCACCGTTGGTGTCTTTATAGAGGAAGTCGCCGAGTTCCGGACGTGTGAAGTTGGAGAAATAATTGTATGGCTCAGCTGCATTATTGGCTTTGTCGACGAGGCTCTTCACGTAGTCAAGATCTTTCTGGTCGCGCACGATGCGATCAACCTGCATCACATAGAGCTGGTTTATGGGTTTGCCCTCGACGCTCTTGTATACTCCGCTGATTGATGGAACATCGCCGCGGAACTTCATTACTTTGTTTTTAACATAGCCAAAGTTGGCGCCGACAGTGTATCCGACTTTTCCGATCTGGTCGCTCCAGGTTGCATTGAAATCGATACCTTGGTTGCGAACTTCGCCGGCATTTACGGCAGGCTTGCTTGAAGAACCGGATTCAAGAGGCGCGGGAAGAGCGACGAGAATGCCCTTGGTGTCTTTGTTGTAGACTTCAATTGTGCCCGTCAGTCGGGTGTTGAGTGCGGTAAAGTCAATACCGAAGTTGGTCATGTATGTTGTTTCCCAGCTTACATTGCTGTTGGCGATCGATGTCTGCGCGAGGCCGGCGACCTTGGTTCCGTTCAGTGTATAGTAGGCTGCCGAATAGAGTGCGCGCCATGCGTAGTTGCCGATTGCATTGTTGCCAAGTGAGCCATAGGAAGCGCGTACCTTCAACTGGTTGAGCCAGTCGAGATTCTTCATAAAGTTTTCCTGCGACATGCGCCAGCCGGCCGATACCGACGGGAATATACCCCAGCGATTTTCGGGTGAGAAGCGCGACGAACCGTCGGCACGGAGATTAAATTCAAGAAGATACTTGTCCTCCCAGTTGAGGTTCAGGCGGCCGAACCATGAACGCATCGCCCACTCCGTCTTGCTTCCGTTGGTCGACATGGTTGTCGAGTAAACAGCAGTGGAGAAATCCTGAAGACTGGGGTCGGTCGGATATCGGAGGCCATAGATTTCCTGCTCGTAACGGTAGTATTCGTTGGATGTACCTGCCATGATGCGACCGTCGAGACGATTATCAAAGAACTTGTTTGTATACTCTACGATAAGATCGCTGTTGCGCATGCGTGTGTCGGTGTTATAGCGGCGGTTGTATGGATCGATTGTACCGTCGCGGCAGACGATGGGATCTTCATCGAGCATAAAGCGATACAGGTCTTTGTCCTGAAGGATGTATACTTCTTTGCGCGACCACCAGTTGTAGGTATAGCTGCCGGTGATAGTCAGTCCTTTGAACGGCGAGATGCGGGCGTAGAGTTTAGGCACGATACGGCGGGTGCGGCGACGTTCGCTTTCGTCGTAGAACCAGTTACGGCGGAAGGGGTTGTAGTTCTGGTTGCCGGTTACGTCCTCGGGATTCTGCATGCCGCCATAGAGGCCGGTTTTCTTGTCGTAATAGGTCATGCCGGGAGGTGTCATCAGTGCGCCTGACCCGAATATCACGTCACCACCCGAAGTATTGTTGTCGGCTGCGGGATTGTTCAGCTCGATATAGGCAAACGTATTCATTCCGACTGTTATCCATGGCTTGACGTCAACCTCGACATTGGAACGGATCTGATAGCGGTCATACTCTGAACCATATACGAGTCCGGGATTGTGGATGTAGCCTGCCGAGAGGTTGTATCTGGCGTTTGACGAAGATCCTACAACCGTGAGATTGTGATTCTGTACAGTCGAAGGGTTACGGTAGATGAAATCCTGCCAGTCGTTGTTGGGATATACGTCGGGATGCGCTCCGTTGTCGTTGCGCCATTCATCGATTTTGCCCTGCGAGAAGCGATCGGCCATGCCGGCGTTACGGCGGCCGAGATTTATCAGTTCCATGTAGTCGGCGTAGTTGGTGACAAAATCAAGACGTTTTGCTGCGGTTTCAAATGACAGGTTCATCGAATAGGTCAGACGAGGATCCTGGCCTTCTTTGCCTTTTTTGGTTGTGATGAGAATGACACCGTTGGCGGCACGCGAACCGTAGATAGCCGATGAAGC